>JABSQD010000022.1 GCA_013214765.1 Mycoplasmataceae bacterium
TGAAAAAAATTAAAATTTATTTAAAAACATTATTAATATTTACATTAACAACAATCATTTGTTTTTTAGGTTTTGTTATTTTAAAATTTAATCCAACTTATAATTCAGATATAAATAAATTATCAAATAAAACAATTTTATATATTGATGAATCACAAAAAATAGTCGATCTTACTTTCGGTATGAGTCATTCAGGAATGACCATAGATACAAATAATGATGGATTCGGAGACGAACTTTATATTTGAGGAGGTAATGAAAATGGACAACTAGGCTATAGCGATCTTATCGATAGAAAAAAACCAGTAAAATTAGATTTTTTTTCAGGTCAAAAAATAATAGATATTGATTTTGGTGGTTCGACTTCAGCAGTAACCATCGACACAAATGATGATAATTATGGAGACAAACTTTACACTTGAGGATTGAATAACTATGGACAACTAGGTCATGGTAATGATGATTATTCTTCTCTTCCAAAATTAGTAAATTTTGGAAAATATAGTGCAATAATAAATATTTCATTAGGTGGTGAACATTCAGCAGCAACTCTTGATACAACCGGTGATGGATTTGGAGACGAACTTTATACTTGAGGAAGTAATTCATATGGAGAATTAGGTTTGGGGGCTTCTTCAGGAGAAATACAAAATAAACCAAAACAAGTTTCATTGGAAACGAAGAAAGATATTAGAATAATATCTATATCATCAGGATATAGATATATGGGAATAATTATTGATAGTACTAATAATTTATTATATGGAAATAAACTTTATACTTGAGGATATAATGAACATAATCAATCTAGTGAAGAAAAATTAGAAATTATTTGAACACCAAATGAATGAGAAAATGTAACTGGTAAAAAATTAATTGAATTTTCAGCAGGAAGAAGGTCTGGTGGATTAATTATTAGTTCAAATAAAGACGAAAAAAATGGAAATGAGCTTTATACTTGAGGAGCCGGTTGACATGGAAAATTAGGTCATGGTGATGAAAATGATATAAACAAACCAACAAAAATATCATCTATTTCAGATGATAGTATTATAAGTCAAATTAATATGAGTCAAAATTCTTCAACAGCAATAATTAATGGAAAGGTTAATACTTGAGGATGAAATAATATGGGATCATTAGGAATTGGTGATTGAAATGATGATTCATATAAATCATCTATTCTCGCACCAACTCCTATTAATAAACAATTAAATATTGTTTATTTAAAACAAAATAGTCCGGGTTTTTATGAATTTTCAGGATATGTTATAGATACAAATAATGATGGAGTTGGAGACGAACTTTATACTTGAGGATATAATGCACATGGACAACTAGGCCATAGCCCAAAAGAAACTTTTTCTCCATTCCCAAGCAAGGTCAAGGTTAATGTAAAATTATCTATTATTAATTTAATTATTATTATTCTTGTTACTCTTGTTATTCTTATTATTCTTATTATTCTTATTATTTTTATTATTAAATATATAAAAAAGAAAAATAATAAAGAAGATAATACACAAGATTTAAATTATTTTGAAAATAAGAAAATTCTTAAATATAAAAAAAATAAAAGTAAAAAAAATAAGGAATTTTCTTATTTTTAAAAGATGAAATTATGGTAATAGAAGAAATTAAGTACTACAACAAAGTCGAGAATGCAGAAATATTAGTTGCTCATTATGCAATAAATCCCTGAATATGAATATGATTTTGAGTTCCGTTTGTTGGATTAGTAATCATATTTATGTACTATACTAGTATGAAAAATAACATAGCATATATGGCAACGCAAAGAGGCGGAACTCCTTACACAAGGATATGTAAGAGTAGTGAAATATAAGAATATGGCGAAACACACTAATGAAAAATAATTAAGACAATACTACTAGCTATACTGACAATGATAATAGCTATATTTGTATGTTTCTATATTGAATTTAAGAAACCCGAAAAAGAGTCTGAATCAAAATATATATACATACATATCACATATTTTTTTCTTTTTAATTATTGTTAATGAATTTTCTTTCATTAAAAACTCCGATTCTTCAATTACTGATTTCGCTTCTTCGATTTCATATTTCGCATCTTGAACACCTGAATCTAAATAATATAATGATTTGTTCATATCTTTTATTTCATATTTTATCTCTAATAACTTTTTACCCTCTTTAATTAATTTAAAATTTATTTCTACTCCCATTTAGGTGTCATACCTTTCAAACTTTGTTTACCTCTCATTATTTCTCTGCCTCAATTTCTTTGATTGAAATGGAATTTTCATATTCATTTTCTCAATAGTGTTTATACTTTTTTTGTTTTTGCAAATTTTGTATCAGAATATTCTTTAAAAGCTTCTTTCACTTCTTTTTTTGCTTTTGATAAAGTTAAGTAATAACCTCATATATAATCACATTTTTTATATTAATTAACCATGATACATTAATAATGATGGTAAAATAATTATTTTTTTATTTAATAACTATATTTTTAATTGATGTTTTTTTATATATTTTGATAATGCATATGCAAACGTAATTGACGTTTGCATATTTATTCCTGTAAAAAAAATTCCATCTCCAACAAACTCTAATTTTGAATTATAATTAACTTTATTATTAATTAATGTTTTTATTAATTTTTTACTTGGGAAAATAACTGCTTTTTTATTTTTGAGTAAACCTCTTTTAGCCAATAATGAAGGTGCTGCACAAATTGCTGATATTATTTTATTTTCTGATACAAATGAATTTAATATAATTTCAAATTCTAATGATTTATCTAATTTTTCAACTCCTATAACTCCTCCTGGAATAAATAATACATCATAATCATATAATGTATTTTTTATATTATTGAATAGAATATCAGCTCCTATTCTTGTATTGTGATTAGCTATAATAATTTTATCGTTTGTAAGAGATACTGATTCAACATCAAATCCTTCTCTTATCAATACGTCTCTTACAGCTATATATTCAGTTTCTTCAAAACCATTGATTAATGGAACTAATATTTTATTATTTTTCATTTTTAAATTTATATACCCCATCATTTTTATGTAAATTTCTTTTTATTAATTTTTTAATAATTTCTTCCTTATTTAATGGAATTTTTCTTCCTTTATTATAATATTCTAATTGATCATAAGTAAATCCCATTTCTTCTTCATCAGTTTGTCCTTTTCATAAATCTGCTGATGGTTTTGAGTTTAATATTATTTTGGGAATTTTTAATTCTTTAGCTAATTCATAAACCTCTCTTTTATATAAATCTGAAATCGGAGCCAAATCTCCTACTCCATCCCCTCACTTTGTATAATAACCTATTATCATTTCAGATAAATTTGATGTTTCTAATACTAAATAATTTAATTTTTCAGCATGAGCATAAATAGCTGTCATTCTAAGTCTAGCCTTTATATTTCCTTTAATTGATTTAAGATTTTTAATATTTAAATATGTTTTATCAACTGGTGCAATTCCTGTTTTTATATATTTTTCATGTATTTTTAATGTTTTATAAGGATTAGATATTTCAAATACATCTTTTAAAAAAAGATCAAAAGATTCATTCAAGTTTATTACTTTTTCTTCTATATCTAATGAGTTAATCGTTCTTAAAAAATTTCTTTTAGATGTTATTGATGAATTAATTTCTAAAAAAATACCAAATGTATTATTAGGAAATGCTTTTTTAGATAATGCAGCAACTACAGCTGAATCTATTCCTCCTGAAATAGCTACTATAAGACCTTTAGCACCTGCATCATTAACTTTTTTTTGTAATCACTTTACTCTTTTTTCTATATTTAACATATCCTTATAATTATATAAAATTATTCCTTTAATATTTCTTTTGATTTAGAAGTTATTATATCAAAAATTAAAATAATTATTTTAATAATATTATTCATTATTACAAATAAATTATAAAAAAAATGATTTTTTAAAATCATTTTTTAAATACTAAATAATAATATTATTTTATTTTTGTATGTGGAATAACATTTGCTCTTGTTCTTCCTCTTTTTTTATCATATTTAACAATTCCATCTAGTAACGCAAATAATGTATCATCTTTTCCTCTTCCAACATTTTCTCCAGGATGAATTTTAGTTCCTCTTTGTCTAAAAATAATCATTCCTGTTGTTGTTGATTGACCATCGGATATTTTTTGTCCCAATCTTCTACCTGCAGAATCTCTACCATTTTTTGTAGAACCTACACCTTTTTTATGAGCGAATAATTGTAAATTAATTTTAAATTGCATTATAATATCTCCTCTTTTATAAAAATATATTTTTTATGTTTATTTTCAATTGTTTGTAATGATGTTTTTAATACGTTAAGTATTAATTCATTTTCTTTTGAATATTCTTTAATTTTAATGTTAACTAACCCATTACTAATTTCTACATTAATTTTATTTATATCTAATGAATTCAAAATTCCATAAACAACAGCACTTACTGCTGAACAAACTAAATCAAATTTATCTTGTTTTATTGTATTTGAATTAGCATGTCCTTTAATGGTGAATTCTTTAATATGATTATTATTAGTTTTTTTAATTAAGATTTTTATCATGAATATTTATATTTATTTTACGTTGATTTCATCAACTAATAATCTTGTATATGGTTGCCTATGACCTTGTTTTCTTGATCAATTTGACTTAGCTTTAGTTCTAAATATTGTTAATTTAGAATTTCTTCCTTGTTTTTGTACAGTTGTAACAACTGTACCTTCTAATAATGGTTTACCATATGATAATTTTGTTCCATTTGAGTAAGCTAATATTTTAGAAAAAATTACTTTATCTCCAACTTTATCATTTAATTTTTCTACTCAAATAGGTTCTCCAATGTAAACTTTAAGTTGTTTTCCACCAGTTTTTATAATAGCATATTTTTTTGCCATAATGTTTATTTTAAACCTCCATAGACTCGCCTTCATAGGTGCTATGCTTAAATACCTTGTTAGAGCGGTTGTTGTGATTTTTATATCACTATTATATAGTTTATCAAAAATATCTTACAACAAGTGAAGAAATTCTATAAATTCTTTCGAAACATTATTAGTAGGTAAATATTTTAAATTTAAAAATTTTTTAAATTCTCTATAAATTTTTCTTTTTTTCATTATTAACATTTTATTGTTGATGATATTTGTATTTATCTTTTTAACAAATTCTTTGTTAAGTTCTTTATTGTATAAAGATACAGTTATTTTATTTTTATTAAGTATTGAAGATTCATAAGTAAATATTTCTTTAACAATATCATTTTCTCCTGATATCTCATGTGTTCTTTCTGAATTTAATGAAGTTAAATCAATTGTATTAATATCATTTTTTGAATTTAATTCTTTTAAATTAAGTTGAATTAATTTATTATTTACATAAACATTTCTTACAATTTTATTTTCAATTTCTTTAATTGCTATTTTTATATTTGATATATTATTTTTAATAATTTTATTTGTAAATTTTTTATTAGTAAAAATATATAAATCAATATTTTTAAATCCAAGATATTTAAAAGTTGAAGTACTAATTATTTCTTTTACTAATATAGGTTCAACATTTGATAATGCTTTAATAATTACATCTTTTGTTGCCATGTTTAAATTATAAATTAATCAATCTTAAGAATTGTTATTTTATATGGATTTTCTGTTTTGATGGTTACTTTATCTCCGACTTCAGCACCCATTACTGATTGTGCGAATGGTGAGTTTGCACCAACTTTAATGATTTCTGATAATGGATTATATTCTGCTTTAGGAACAAGTATTACTTTAAGTTTTTCTGTTCCTTTTTTATATGTGATTTCTGATCCTAAATTAACTTTATTTGAATTTTTGATTGTTTTAATTATTTTTGCTCTTGTAAGCATATTTTCAATTTTTAAAATATTAGATTCTATTTCAGCTTGTTTATTTTTTGCTGAATCATATTCAGCATTTTCTGAAAGATCTCCTTGAGCTCTAGCTTCAGCTAATTCTTTCTGAATTGCTGGTCTAGAAATATCAATTAATTCTCTTAATTCTTTTTCAAGATCTTTTTTTCCTTGTGATGTTAATTCTATTTTATTTGAATCATCTAGATTAATACTTACATTAATTTTTTTATTTACCATATTTATTTCCTTACTTCTTTTATTTTACCACTATTGATTGTAATAAATTTATCATTCTTTTCTTTTCTTCTCCTATGAAGTCTGTATTATTTCTAATAATAAAGTCTGCAAAAGAAGAAGTTGGTTGGACATATTTTTTATGCATAGTTTTTATTTCTGATTTTCACTTATCTAAAAATTTCTCCGTGTCAAACACATCTTTATATCTTCCGTTCATATCCCTAATAATTCTTCTCATTAATCTTATATCATCATCTGCTTCTATAAAAATCATTGATGACGACATTTCTCTAACATCTTTATTAAATAATGCAAATAAACCTTCTATAATGATAAAATCATTAGATTTATATTCTACTTCTCCTTTATGAGAATAAGTTGAAAAATTATAAATAGATTTTTTAACATTTTTATTCTCCTTTAAATCTTTCACATCTTTTATAAATTTTTTTCAATCTATAACATTAGGAGAATCTCAATTTACATCCTCTCCTTTTTTAGTATTTAATTTATCAATTGAAATATAATAATTATCCATTGCCATTAGTGTAACTGACAATCCATTTTTAATATATTGTTTATAAAGAATATCAGCAATCATTGATTTTCCTGATGATGTTCCTCCGCCTATAAGTATTATAGTTTTTTTCATATTATTCCTTCCTCGATTTATAGTAAGTTAAATAATCATTTAACATTATATAAGCTGCTGCCATATCTTTATTTTCTTTTATTTTTTTTGGATCTTTATATTTATTTTTTAATAATTCCATTCCTCTTTTTGTTGAAAAACTCTCATCAAATAATTTAATTGTAACATTGAGTTTTTTTTGTAATATTTCAAAAAATAATTCAGACATATATGTAGCATCTGATTTTTGACCATCAGTTCTTAAAGGATAACCCAAAAGTACTATTCCTACTTTATATTTGTTCACAAGCTCTAAAACATGATTAGAAGCAGTTTTAAAATCATTCCTCTCAAACATAAAGTTTTCTATCGGAATTACAATTGTGTTGGAAGGATCGGTTACACATACACCTAATGATTTAATTCCTAAATCCAAACTTAAAATTCTCATTTTTTAATTTCCTTAATTAAATATTCATTATTCAAGGATATTCCTCCAAAAATATATTGTTGTCTTTTACCACTACCTCTTAAATTATTTTTTTAACATAATAATTTAATTCTATCAACATTTTTTTGATAAACATTTTTAGAAGATAAAACAAATCCATAAGTTACTTTATCACCTTTATTAATAATAGCAACTCCCATATCAGCATCTGTTCCATCAATGATATTTAAATATTATTTTGTTATTTCTTGAACATTCAATATTTTAGATTTTATTATTTGAATATTGTTTGTTGTAAAAAAAGTTTTAATTTTATTCATAATTAATAAAGAAA
>JABSQD010000023.1 GCA_013214765.1 Mycoplasmataceae bacterium
AAACCTCCTGCAACCTCTCGCTACCTAACTTTGAGGCTTCAAAAATATTCATACTTAGTATACGGGACGTAATTTCTTTTTTATTTTTTTTATATTCAATAAGTAAAGATTTAAAATCTATTTCTTTTTTAATAATTTTTAATTCTTCCATTAAATTATTTGTAGTTTGTTGTATTTGTTTTAATTTCTTTTCCATATTTTATTGCCTTTGTATACCTAACATAATTTTTCTAGTCATCGGAATAATAATTACTCCTATAATCGCAATTATTAATGAAAGTGATAATATTAATATCGAACCTTCGTTAATATAAAATCCAAAAGGAACCATTACAATAGCTGCCAACATACAAAATCCTGACATATATTCTCTTCTAGTAAATAAAATAGATGTTAATGAAATTACTAATATAAACATCATTAATACGATACCAATTGTTTTAATTTCTGCTAATGTTTCTGGATATAAAGTAACATCTGCTTGTTTAAGATGATATATTGTTGTAGCTAATGTAAATCCTCCATTACTTATTCATTGATCAATATCAATTGGTGTTTTTCCAAATGGAAGAATTGAAATAAATACTGTTGTTTCAGCCATTGCAATAGATATAGCAAGTAATGATCCAGCAATTATTGAAGGCATTGCTTCTCTTAAGTAAATGTGTAGTGTTGTTGTAAGTTTTGTTGCTCCTAATGAGTAAGAACCTTCAATTAAATCTTTTCTAACTCTTCCTCCTGCTTCTTCTGTTGTTTTAATAATAGTAGGCATTATAACAACTGATAAAAATATAATTGGTTCAAAACCAATATAGTTTTGATGAAATGATGTTCCTGCAAATATTACTATAGCAATAGTTGATCAAATAATTGTGGGAACTGATGTAATTGCTTGGAATATAAACGAAGCAAATCATCCCGTTTTTTTACTTTTATCTAAATATGTCGAAAGACACATTCCTAATGTAACACCAATAGGTAAAGCTATTGCTAATGATGTTATAACGGTTAATAATGTTCCCATCATTGGAACTGCTAATCCATAAAGTTTATTATTACCATTAACATATTGTCTACTTGTGAGTGTATCTCATGTTAAATATTCAAACCCACCACGAAATAAGAAAAATAATATCCCTAATAATAATCCTACACCAATTAAAGATGTTAAATAAATAAATGCATTATGTTGTTTTGTTTTTGTTTTTTTAAATGTTTCATATGTTCTTGTTGGAGATAAGGTGGATTTTCTCAAAATTACTTGAGCAGCTATTTCTGGTCTTTTATAAGACTCATGAATTCTTTTTTGATGTTGATGATTTTTCAAAGATTTAATGAGGGTCTTTTGTTCTGAAAAATTAAGAGCTTCTATGCCAAATTTATCTAATTTTTTATTTGCTTGTTTTGTCTTAAAAATTTGAGTTGATTGTTTTCTTATTAATTGATCATCAGATTTATTAAATTCATAAAATTTCATACAACCAAAAACTAACATTGTAGTCATTAATAAAAATAAAGCTATTATTGGCATCATTGGAAAAGGACCATGTATTTCTCCCATTGTTGATGAAAGTAATGCAGGAGCTAAAAATAATGATTGTTTTCAAATTGGTAAAGTTAATCCATCTAAAAATGTCGATGGTGTTCCCACCATTGAAATAGCTGTAGACTCTCCTAAACATCTACCAACCGCAAATAAAATACCTGTATAAATACCAACTTTAGCTGATCTTAATGTTATATATAATGAAGTTTGTGTTTTGCTTGCTCCAAGAGCATAAGAAGAATCTTCTAATTTTCTATCCGTTAATTTAATTGAAGCAACAGTCATAATTGTTATTGTTGGTGTAATCATAAAAGAAAGCATTATTATCATTGTAAATAATGAAGCAGGATCAAAATTTAATAATTCAGTTGACATATTATCCAATACATAGTAACCAAAAGCACCATAAACAACTGATGGTATAGCAGCTAATATTGCAACTATGGAATACATAAATGATGAAGCTTTTTTTGAAAGAACTCTAGTAATAATTATTGCTGTACCAATTGATACTGGAGACGCTAACAAAGCAGCTAAAAATGCCATTCAAATTGTATTACCAATAATGAATCCCATTGAAATAATACCTTGAGATGGTGTAAATTTAGAACCGAACATTAATTGTCAAAATCCAAGATCTGAATCCATTGATCCTTTAATGCCAGTAATCAAAACATATATTAATGCATAAAGAATAATTAATGCAATAAATCCAGTTATTGCATATAAAACATACTTGTATAAGTTATCTTTTATAGAATTTACTTTATTATGTTTATCAATTTCTAATTGTTTTATTTTTCTCTTTGTATTTTCCATATTTTTAAAATGTTTTAAATATTAAGATTTTAATTATCTTATTTATATCATAAATCATTAATCAATATTGAGTTTTAATATTATTGTTTATATATTTAATTAAATCTAATATGTTGATTCTTAGAAAGATCATTTCATGTTGTTCCAAATTCATAAATCATTCTATAACCTTCTCTAGTTATTCCAGTTGGTTTTTCTAATTTATTTGTATTATAATTCATAATTTGTAAATCAGATCTTGTAAAAAAAACAATATTATCTGTAGCCATGGTTGCTCCTAAAGGTATATTTTGTTTATCTTCTAATGCTGAATCTAAATAAGATTCATTATAAATAAAGTCATATTCACTAACATTATTTGCAGAATCAGTATAATCATTTTCAGAATATCCTCAATAAGCAATTTCTCCATTTGCATCTCTTGAATCAATTATCCCATTGCCATCTGAATCATGATCATCTACATTTAATATTTCATTAAAATCTAATCTATTTTGATCATTTCCCTTTGACTGAGTTCCTAAGAATGCTCCTGGAGTTCCATTTTCAAAACCATCATTTTTATCTGGATTATGTACCACTCCTGGAGGAAGTTTATTATTCTCGGTTGTTTCTCAAGCTCCATATGATCCTCTAAGATTTAATTTTTGATTTAATTCAAAATGAGAATTAAATTGTCCTTCAATAATTTTTGAATTAAATGATTTAATTAATTCATCAAGAACAAAAGAAGTTGTTTCTGTTCCGTCGACCAAAATATCTAAAGTTTTAGAAAAGTTTGATAATTCATCACTTCATTCTTTATTTGAAAAAGTGGTTGTGAATCATTGATTAAATTCTAAATCAGTTAATGAATAACTATATACTGGTTTTAATTGAGTGTGTTCCAATAATGCTTCATGTGCTGATTCAGCATAAACAATGTAATTAAATAATGCGAAAGATAATGCGAAATCTAATGCGAAACCTTCGTTTCTAAGAAAATTACCATAATCACCAGAAACAATAATATCAATATTATTTATTGTTCCATAATTAAGTTTTAAATCATCATTAATATTAAAATCATTAATATTTAAATCATTAGGAGTTGAATTTGCCATATGAGTTTTTAATATATCAAAAACAAACTTAGGAACCTTCATTACCATATTTAATGGTGCTTTTATATGCCTTGAATCATCATTGGGTTCTATTCACGTATTTCCTTTATCCTCACTTATTGCTAATCTAGAAAAACTAGAATCCTTAGACACAGAAGAATTTGATAAATATGCTATTCCATTTGATTTCTTAACTCCATCAAACATTTTAAAAGATTGTTCTACTGAAACATACCCATTGTTATTATTGACTAATGTGCTTTCTATTGCAGATCCTGATTCTGGTCCTTGGCCAGATCCAGTAATTTCCATTCATGTACTTTGTCTAACACCTGTAGAATTTTTAGATGAATCACGAGCAAAAGAAGTTATCATATTTTTTTTGTCATCTCTAATAACTCTATCTATAAAAATTGACATAGGAACAAATACTACTACTGATATTAACACTGATGCTAATATTCCTGAAATAATTTTTCCTTTTTCTGTATATAAAATATCTTTAATTCCCATTGTATAATCTCCATTTATTTTATAATTGTATATCATCAAATATATATTTTTTAAAGTTGTCAAAAAAAATATAACAAAACCACTTAAAAATAATTGATATTTTTAAAAATTAAACAATAATATTAAATTTTTAGTAATAAAATAGTAGTAAAGTCAAATCATAAAGGAAATACAATAAAAATTGTGTCAATTTTATAAATAAATCTATGTTTTTATCTAATTATTCCTTAAAATATAAACTTTTATAATTATAAAATTAATAATTTTCTTTTTTTGTGGATGATTAATATTATAAATAAAAACTAAACCCCTCAATGAATATGTCCATTTTTAGAAAGAACATCTCATGTTGTTCCGAATTGGTAAATCATTTTATAGCCTTCTTTAGATATTCCTTCTGGATGATCCAATATCATTGTATTATAATTCATAACTTGTAAATTTGAAGTTGTGAAAAATACAATATTATCTGTAGCCATAGTCACTCCTAAAGGTAGGTTTGAATTTGATTTCATAGATTCAGTCATGTAATTTTGATTATAAATAAAATCATCTCCCGTTATATTGCCAGCTATATTTGTATAATCTTCTTCATTATAACCTCAATAAGATATTTCTCCATTGGCATCTGCTGAATTAAGTGTGCCATCCTTATTTTTATCATGTTCATTTAAAATTTGAATATCATCAAAATCTAATTTTCTTTGTTTAACCCCTCTTGATTGTGTTCCTAAAAAAGTTCCTCTTCTTCCAGATTGAGATCCATCATATTCATCTTTATTAAATACTACACCTGGAGGAAGTTCTTTTAAAATAGATGTTTCTCAAGCTCCATATGATCCACTGTTTTCTAATAATTGATTTAATTTTAATTTAGGATTAAATCCTAATTCTAAAACATTTTCATTAAATGAATTAATTAATATATTTAGTGCACCTTCATTTGTTCCTGATCCATCAATTAATAAATCTATGAATTCATTTGTTGGTTCAATATCATTAAATGCCTTATCTCCAAATACTTTAAATAATCAATTTTTATATTCTTCATTATTCATCAGTGTTTCAGAATTTGAAATTCCTGGCGTTAAACCAAATTTATCCAAAGCTGTATGAGCTGTTTCAGAATAAATAATATAATTAAATAATGCAAACGACAATCTAAAATCATCTCAATATCCTTCTTTTAAAAAATCACCATAATCAGTATTAACTACAACTTCAACAGGTTCTTGGGAATCTATATATTTTCCTATTGTTCCGTAATTAATAGAATCATCACTAATATTAAATTTGTCTATAGTTAATACATCATTAATTGGAATATTATCATTCCCAGCCATATATTCTCTTAATATATCAGCAACAAAATCTGGAACTTTCATTATCATATTTAGTGGTGCTTTTATATAATTGCCTTCTTTATTATCTGGAGATATTCAAGTTTTTCCTCTATCTTCAGTTATCTTTAATCCAGTAAAAACTGAACCATTTGAATTTAATTTTAAAATGCTTAAATATGACAAATATGAAATTCCATCTGTTTTTTTAACTCCATCAATCATTTTTTCAGCAGTATCTACTGAAACATATCCATTATTAGTATTAATTAATGTGCTTTCTTTATCTAAATTACTTTCTCCAGAAATTCCCATTCAAGAATTTTGTCTGGATCCTGTTGAACTAACAGAACCATCAAATCCATATGCTAAAATAACATTATTTATAGATGAGTTTATAAATCTATCTATGAATATAGACATAGGAATAAGTACCACTGTTGATATTAGTGCTGTTGCTAATATTCCTGATCCGATTTTTCCTTTTTCTGTATATAAAATATCTTTAATTCCCATTTTCTTTTCCTCTTTTAATTTTTTTATTATTATCATAAAAAAATACATTTTTTAAAATGTATTTTTTAAAATGTATTTTTTATAAATAACTAAATCCCTCAATGAATATGGCCATTTTTAGAAAGTTCATCTCATGTTGTTCCAAATTGGTAAATCATTTTATAACCTTCTTTAGATACGCCTTCTGGATGATCCATTATCATTGTATTATAATTCATAACTTGTAAGTCTGAAGTTGTGAAAAATACAATATTATCTGTAGCCATAGTCACTCCTAAAGGTAAGTTTGAATTTTCATCTATAGATGCATTCATATAATCTTGATTATAAATAAAATCATCTACCGTTATACCATTAGCTATATCTGTATAATCTTTTTCTTTATAACCTCAATAAGATATTTCTCCATTAGCATCTGCTGAACTAAGTGATTCATCATGATTTTTATCATGTTCATCTATATCTGTAATATCACCAAAATCTAATTTACTTTGTTTAATTCCTCTTGATTGTGTTCCTAAAAAAGTTCCTATTCTTCCAGCTTGATTTCCATCATATTCATCTTTATTAAATACAACACCTGGGGGAAGTTCGTTCTCTTTAGAAGTTTCTCAAGCTGTGTATGATCCATTATTTTCTAATGATTGATTTAATTTCAATTGTTCATTAAATCCTAAGCTTGCGACATTTTCATTAAATGATTTAATTAATATATCTAATGCTTCTTCATTTGTCCCTGTTCCATCAACCAACAAATCCATAAATCCATTTTCTGTTTCTGAATAAATGTTATCAAACGCATTAATTCCAAATGCAGAATCTAATCATGATTTATATTGTGTATTATTCAATGTTCCAGAACCTGGAATTCCTGGTGTTAAACCTGCTTCAGATAAAGCTTCATGAGCTGTAGAAGAATAAGTAATATAATTAAATAATGCAAATGATAATCTAAAATCATTTCAATATGTTGATTCTTTTAAAAAAGTTCCATAATTTGATCCGACAATAACTTTTGAATTAAACTCTCCGTCTTCGTCTATTGTCCCATAATCAAGTTTAGAAGAATCATCAATACCAAACATTTCTATAGTTAATGGAGAACTTGCAGCGGCATTCCCAGCCATATATTCTCTTAATATATCAGCAACAAAATCCGGAACTTTCATTATCATATTTAGTGGTGCTTTTATATAATTGCCGTCTTTATTATCTGGGGATATTCAATTCTCTCCACCATCTTCAGTTATCCCTAATCCTGAAAGAACTGAATCATTTAAATTTTGTTTTATAATATTTGAATATGGCAGATATGAAATTCCATCTGTTTTTTTAACTCCATCAATCATTTTTTCAGCAGTATCTACTGAAACATATCCATTATTAG
>JABSQD010000024.1 GCA_013214765.1 Mycoplasmataceae bacterium
GTTTTTTTTCTATCATATTTTTCTTGAATCTTTATTAAAATTTTTTTAATATCTTTCATTATTTTCCTTTTTCTTTTATTAACAATAAAAAATTATTAATACAAATATTTAATTATATTATACAACTTATTTACAATGTATTTTCCTTTGAAATCTATATTTAATTAAAAAAGAGCACTTGTGCTCTTTATAATAAAATTATATATTATTTTTGCTTAGAAGAACAAGCATCTAAACAATAACCACCTTTAGCAGTTCTTATTACTCACTCACCATCTAATTCATAAACTTGATATGTTTCTGGGTGTTTCCTAGCATAATCAATAGCTACTTCATTAGAAACTTTTTCACCATTTACTTTATATTCATTAAAATTTCCTTTTATCATTTTATACCTCTTTCTTTTTTATTATAACTTGTCTTCTTTAATTTTGATTTATATTTTGAATATGAAAATATTCAAAATGTATCATTTCCAAATGATTAATTTATCATTTGAAAGGAATTTTATCTTTTTTATATTTAAAATATCTTTTAATATAAACTAATATTCCTAAGACTATAATTAAAGAACACACACCAATAATCACAGACCCTACTATAATCATATGTACTCAATCCAAAGTAAACATACATAAAATCATAGTTATTATAAATATCAATGCCATAGACATATTAGCTCATCATGAACTAAATAAATAAAGTCATATTATTTTTAAACCTAATCATTTTTTCATATATTTTATATAAATTTAAAATTGTATTATATATTTAATTTTTATTTTACAATATCTTGTGATACTAATACAAGAACGCCACCTATAACTCCGGAAAAAATAAGACCTAAAACTCCTGCTGTCATTTTATTTCCTTTTCCATTTTTAAATCTAACATTAAATATAATTGAACAAATTGCTCCAACTAAAAAAGGAATCCCTATAAACACAAGTGATAAAATGACTCAAAACGGAATACCCACTGCAGCAAAAACTATATTAACAATTGCGCCAGCTTCTCCAAAATCTAATGTAGTTATATTAGTTATTTTTTCTTTTTCTATTTTTTTATTATCATTTTTATTTAAAGTTGTAATTAATTTTTCTTTACTTCAACTTCTATTAAAAAATATTTCTTTTTTTTCTAATAAATCTAATAATTCTTCTTTTTTAAAATTTTTATAATCCATAATTAACTCTTTTCTTATTATTAATTATACATTTTTTAAATATATAATATTATAATATATTTATCTATAATTTTTATAAAAAATAAACTAGTCCACCAGCTAATGAGCTCCCTATTAATGGACCAAATAATGTAATTCAAGCATAAGATCAATTAGCAGACACATAATTTATTTCTTTTAAAAAAGAAAGCTTAATTCCGGTTCATAAAGCTAATCTTGGCATTAAATCTCTAGCTGGATTTATTGCAAATCCAGTAATGCTTCCTATTGAAGCTCCAATTCCGAACACAACCAACCCTGCCATGATTGGTGTAGGGATTCCTGTGGGTAATAATACAAAAAATACTAATAAAAATGTGCCTAATATTTCAACTATCAAATTAGTCAAGTTACTCATTTTTGTTTTATCTTTTTTATTTAAAGATTCTCCAGTAATAAAAATTCCAGAAATGCTTGCTTTTTCATTATTTATATGAAGTTTAATTCTAGATCAAAAAATAAACATTATTAAATAAGAACCTAATAAAGCTCCGACTAATTCTCCGACTACCCCAATACCAAACTCAGCTCAACTTCATGATCCATGTATTAATAAACCTAGGGCAACTGCCGGATTTATTGCTCCACCAGTATATTGCGCAAAATAAACTCCCATCATAATAGCAACACCTCATCCAAATGCAACAAATAATCAATGTCCCGCATTACCTTTTGCGTGTGTGTTTTTTAATGTGGCGGTAGCATTAATTCCCAACCCAATTAAAAGTAGAACAAACGTTCCTAACATTTCATAAAAAAATACCAATCCTAAATTCATATATCTCCCTTTATTATAATTAATAAAATTATATATTATTTTGAATATCTAAAAAAATATATGACTATATGATAAATAAAACAAATTATAATTTAAAGTATATTTATTTTTTAATTTAAATATCATTATGGCAATAATATTTAATAAATACTTTATAGTATAATAATGATATGAATTTTATTTTTTATCCACTTATAATAATATTAGGTTTTTTGTCTTCGGTAGTAGGTATTTGACAATTTTTTGTATATATAAAATTATCTTGAGCAAGAAGAAATAATAGTAAAAATTTTAATGGTTTACAAACTTCAGAAGCAATATTTGAAAAATTAGGAGATGATATTAAAGTTGAGAAATCTTTTTGAAGTTTAACATATGTTCGTTATTCCAAGGCTAAAAAAACTTTAAAATTAGGCGCAATAGATTCTAGAAGAAGTTCTATTTGAACTGTTGCTACTTCTGGAAGACAAGCATATTCTGCTCATATAATTGAAAGGGCTACACAAGGGAAAAAACCACCAATAAATTTATTATGATTCAAATTACAAACGTTTTGATTTGGTTTATTCATGTCAATGTTATTTAACATTGGAATAATTATTTCATTTTCATTATGAGCTTCTAGTATGAATTCAGGAGGAGAAATTTTCGGATTATGATTTTGAGTATTTTTAACAATAATATTATTTGTCCCCCTTTTATATGCAATAGCATCATTTAAAACATCAAAATTAATGTTGGAAAATATTGATAAAATATTTGGAAATATATTTTCAAAAGAAGAAGTGAATCAAATTAGAAGTTTATGAAAACTTGAATATATTAATTCAATTATTGAACTAATAAAAATTGTTGTTGTTATAGTATTTACTCTTATGAAGGCAATTGTTGTATCTAAACAAAAATAATCAACAACTAATTTGCTCGTTTGTTTTCTCTTGTACTTGATTACTTTAATTTAAAATTACTTAAATTCTATTTTAATAATTATCTAATTCCTTCAAGACGAATTCATTTATCAGAATATCACATTGGGACAAAAGTTATAATCATACCAACACAAAGTGAAAGAGGTATTAATCAATTATTTCAACTTGTATTACGTAATATTATTCCAAAAGGCGGCGATATAAATGTACTCTCATTATGAAATAATAATCAACTTATTCCATTTTCGATGCTAAATCCTTGTGTAATTCCTCTTATAAAATCTTGATTTACAGCAGTTAATGAAATAGCTTGTAAAAATAATGTATAAGGTGAAATAAAAAATAATCATCTAAATGTATTGTATGCTGTTTCTAATGAAGTACTTCCTTCTATACTAAAATTTAATGGAACAGCAGGAAGTCCCCCTTGTGCATACATTGTAAAATTAGAAAAGAACATAAATACAAATCCAATAAATATAGTTGTTTTTGTTTGATTAAATTTTGTTCCTACAAATATACCTATTTGAGTAAAAGCAGCCGTAGATACAATAAGTAGTATTAATAGCATCTCTCAATCTGGAGTTTGGTTAAATGGAAATAATCAATTAATATTATATCCACCTAATATTAAAGAAGTAGTTAATTTTCCCATTCATAAAATAGGTCAATATATTATAATTCCTGCACTTAAAACTATAAGTATTGCTGTTAATGTAATACCTATATTTAATTGTTCTTTAGAGACTCCATACACGCCTAGTCTTTTTATTGTTGAATCATTTCTAATTGTGACAACAAATGCAGGAATAAATAATACTGTTAATGAAAGCATGGGGGTTACAAAAGCAGAATTAAAATTAGAATAATTTGTAAATACAATTGGCTGGTCAACATTAATAACAATGTTATATCCTCCAAAATTTATATCGAGGGGAAATTCCATTCAATGGATACTAGTAAAATTATTTATTAACAACACAGATAATAATGTAGTCACTAAAAGAAATCAAATACCTGTACCATTTGTTAAAAAATTTTTAATCATTGTTGTTCCAACAACAATTATATTTCGAACAAAATATTCTTTTGTTCTTACTACATTTGAATCACTTGCTTCTTTAAAATTACTATTTAATACAGAGTAAAAATCAAAAGGTTGAGACTTAATAATTGATTTGAATTGTTCATTTTTTTCTAATTCCGAATCATAAAATTCATTAAATATTTCTTTATCCCAATCTTGATGCCTTGATTTTTTAAGTGATTCAGAAAGTCTTTTGGGTTTTACTCCTTCTTTTATTTTATTATTTACTTCTTTAAGATTATTTTCCTCCATTATCTTATCCCATCAAATTTAATTCATTTATTCGAAAATACTATAGGGATAATCGAAAATAATGTTCCTATTGTTAAAGATAAAGGAACTATTCAAATAACTCAATCTGGATTAACGGCAGCCGGAATACTATTGCTTCCAGGAATAGAAATAGTTAGTACTAAAGATTGCAATAATATTGTATATGGAGTAACAACAAATATTCATCTAAAAAATTGATAGAAAGTATGTAAAGAATTATTTAGATATTCTTCACGGTCTGGTAAACCGCCTGCTCCATAAGAGGTTAGATTTGCAAGTAAAAAAAATGCTAATCCTACAAAAATAACTGATTTTGTTTGATTCATTTTATTTCCAAGAAATATTCCCGCTTGTGTAAAAGCTATCGTAGAAATAAACATAAGGGGTATAAGAGCTAATCAAAAAGGTTCTAGCGAAGTTTTAACAACTTCTTGAATACTTTGTTGAAACATTCCAGAAGATATTGCATTTCCTAATATTGATAAAGGCCAATAAATTATTATCATTGTTAAAAATACAATCATTAATGATACTAATGTAATAGAAATATTAAATTGCTCTTTACTTATTCCATATATCCCTAATCTTTTCATTCTAGAATCTGATCTTAAAGAAACTATAAACGGAGGAATAAATAAACAAGTTAATAATAGCATAGGGGTCACAAATGCAGATGTAAAGTGAGCGATGGTTTGCGAAGTATATATATTTGTTATCACGCTTTCAAAGCCTCCTCCATTTGGATTTTCAATTCAACCTCATTCTATAGATACTCCAGTCAAATTATTTATTAATAAAACAGAGATAAGTGTGACAATAGCTAAAAAATATATTCCTGTACCACTTGTAAAAAAGCTTTTTAACATTGTTTGACTAACTATTCATAAATTTTGAAAACTGTTTTGATATATCCTAGTTACAAATGAACGATCACTTTTTTTTCATTTTTTATCTTTTTTATCAAAAGTAAATGGTTCAGATCTAAAAATATCTATCACAGATTTTTCATCATTAGCAATTGCATTTTCCACAAATTCAGCAAATTCTTTTTTTGTCAAAGAAATATTTTCTATATTTTCTAATGATTTAGCAATTTTTTCAACTTTTATTTTTTTCATATTGATTAAATTATTTTCTCCACAAAAGCAGCCACTGAACCATATTCATCATAAATTTCAGGAATATATATTTCTCTTATAATTTTTCCATTATTTAAAACTAATACTCTATCTGATAATTCTTCAATCTCTTCAGGTTGATGAGAGATTATTATCATAGACGCATTATTTTCAACCTTAAAATTATTAACAAAAGTAATAATATTTCTTACAGATTTAACATCCAATCCAGTTATAAATTCATCTAAAATCATTATTTTAGGTTTATGTATTATTGCCACTAACAAATTTACTCTTTGTTTTTGCCCACCTGACAATTTGTTCATTTTTTGATTCAAAAATTCTGATACTCCAAATATTTGAATCATTCGATTTACTTCATCTTGAGTAGTTTTATTTTTATAAAGTTTTCTATAAAAATTAATAACTCCTTTAACTTTAGCCCTTTTTGCAAAAACTGAAGACTGAAATTGAATGCCGACTTCCCTTAAATCATCTATAAATTTTTTATTTCCTAAATTTAAGTATACCTTTCCTGAATCTTTTTTAATAAGACCTAACATACTTTCCATTAGAACTGTTTTTCCCGCTCCATTAGCACCAATTAAAGAAAGAGTTTCCCCTTCTCTCAAATCAAATGTTATGCCTTTTAAAACTTGTTTTTTATTTTTTCCTTTACCAAAAGAAACGAATAAATCTTTGACATACAAAACTCGTTTATTAGTAATTTTAGATTTATTTTTAACAGCAAATCTATTTTCCATAATTTAAATAAAATTATACTATAAAATTAAAAAATAATTGTTCAAAAATACATAAAATAATTTAATTTTTATTTAAATTTAAATCGAATCCACCTTTAGCAGTTCTAATTACTAATTCACCATTTAATTCATAAACTTGATATGTTTCTGGATGTTGCTTAGCATATTCAATTGCTTTTTCATTAGAAACATTCTCTCCATTTATTTTATATTCATTCAAATGACCTTTTATCATTTTTCAACCTCTTTCATATTATTTTAAATAATAATTTTAAACTATATTAATATTTAGTATAACATAAAAATAAAATAGAAATTTCTTATAAATTATTCTTCTATCACTCCTAATTTATCTAAAATTTTATTTAATTGATTAATATCTTCATAAGAAATTTCTATTTTATTTTTAGTTACTATAACTTTAAATCCTATTTTATTCAAAAATAATTCCTCAACATATTTATAATCTTTATCAAAATTAATTAATTTATTTTTCAATATTTTTTCTACTTGAAGCACAGATAAATTATTTATTATTATTTGATCTACTATTTTTTTTTGTCCGCTTTTCCTTTGATTCATTAACAATACACCATGAGAATAACTTATTTTCTCTTGTTTTACTAAATAAATTAATTAGTTTTTTTTTAATTTAAAAAAATTATAAGGTTATTCTGAATTTCTTTGCTTTTTTGTCCTAATTCATAAATACAAAAAACACAATAAGCTAATTCTCATTGTTTTAATTTATGATTCTTTATAACTTCATAAAGATTATTTATTTTTGAAGTATTATCCATTCTCACTCCCTAATTACAATAATTCGTGTATATTGTATTAACTAATGTAGTTTCTTTTTATAAAGTAAAGGGTTTGCCTTAATAATATTATACTTGTTTCCTTGTGGAAACAATATTTTAATTTATAACTGTATACCCTTATAAACAAAGGGCTTTATGCTATTTCAACATAAAAATTATATTAGG
>JABSQD010000025.1 GCA_013214765.1 Mycoplasmataceae bacterium
CTGATAGGTCTTTTTGTTCCTGTTAAAAATGATTTGGGGATTAAATTTAATATAAATGATAGTTTATCAGGTAGTTATAATCTTTTTCAATATCATAAAGAAATAGCAATAGTTTATAACAACAATATTTTAAATTTACCATACATAAATCAATGTTATTATTTAGCCAGCACTGCAGTAGCAGGATTTTCATTTCAAATGATTTCAATAGTTATGGCTGTGTTAGCTATTTTAATTAAGCAATACAAAAATAATAGATAAAATAATAAATATTATCATAAAAAAAATAACAGATTAATTTCTGTTATTTTTTATCTTTCATATAGGAGGGTGTATATGAAATTTATTATTAAATAAAAAATCAAAATATTTATAATAATATATTTTTTACATCATTAATATTTAAAATTTTGCTTTTTTATTATTTGCAACATTTCTTCTTTGATCAGTTCTAAAATTCTTTTTAGAACTATTTTTATTTCTTTTTTCTTTTTCTTTCTCTGTCAGGGGTTGTCTTTTAGGGTTAGGAGTAGAATTTGTATTTTGTTTCTTTGATTTATTATTTCCTGATTCATCAGATCTATATCATCTATCGCTATAACCAGCTCTTCTTTTAGATTCTTCTCTATCTTTTTGTCCATTGTCAGAACTTTCGTTATTCCTATTAGATTTATAACCATCTTCTTTAGAATTATTTTTTTTATAATTATTACTAGGTGATTTTTTATATTTTTGTCCATGACCTTCATTTGTTGATGATGTTTTTTTTGGATAACTTTTATTAAAACTGTTTCTATTTCTAGATCCACTATTAGCTCTTCTATCAAATGCAGGTTTAGTTTTCTTAATCTTTGATATTACTGCTTTAATTTCTATAACATTATGTTCAGGGCTTTCGTTTGGTTCATTAATAAAACCTATCATTCTTTTCTCATCATAATTAAATGTATCAAATTCAATTACTGATAAAATATAAAATTTAACTTCATTAGTTCTAGAGTTATAACTAAGGTTACCATTAAATTTATATTCACCTTTACCTTCAACTTTAACAATATGTAGTTCTATTAATTTTCCATCTTCAACTAAAGATCTTTCATTAAACAATCTAAATTCAGATTCACCTTTAGATCTAAAGAAACCTTGCTTTGAATCATTTTCTAAAATATTTAAAGCTTTATCTAAAGCATCAATGTTTCTAATCTTTTTACGATTAGTTTCAAATAGTATTTTCATTTTCTTTCCTTTATATGAAAAAGAATTAACCATTTCATTGTTTTCATTATAGCATATCATTCTTTTTGATAGTTCATTATTAATGTATAATAATAAACAAATTTAAATTATTGTTATATATTAATAATATTTATATCTATTATGGGGAACAAGTACTTAATATATTATTAGATTGAGATATATTTTTAAAAAATATGATAATGTATAATTTAAGTAATGAAATATAAAAGATTAAATTTTATAGCAAATCAAGTTAGAAAAGATGAAAAGGTTTTAGATATCGGAACAGATCATGCGATTGTTCCAATTCTTTTATTAGAAAATGGAATAACAAAAAATATCTTAGCTTCAGATATTAATACAGAACCATTAACTTTTGCAAAAGATAATTTAAAGTCTAAAAAAATGGATGATAAAGTTAAATTACTATTAATGGATGGAATAAAAGATATTGAACCAAATGAATATGATGTAATAATTATTGCTGGAATGGGCGGGCAAACAATTTCAAATATTTTGAAACAGAAAAAATTTAATGGAAGATATATCTTGCATCCAACAACAGACATAGTTACAGTAAGAAAAACAATTCAAAAACTTAAAATGAAAATAACTAATGAATGAGTTATTTGCGAAGGTAAAGTCTATAATGTTATTATAGAAGCTAAAAAAGGAAATGAATCACTTACTGAAAAAGAATTATTTTTAGGTCCGATATTAATGAAAGAAAAAAATACTAATAAATATTATCAATATTTATTAGATATATTTGAAAGAAATGTAAAATTAAGTAGAGATTCAAATCTAAAATTAAAAGAAAGAAAATGATTAAAGGAGAAATTAGAATGAAGTGAAAAGAATTAAAAGAAATACTTGATGAAGAATTTCCACCAATTGCAGCATCAGTAGAAGACTTTATTGGTGAGCAAGTTAAAATTAAAAATGATATTAGCAAAGTTCTAATTACATTAGATATTACATTAGATGTTATTGCACAAGCACAGGAAAAGAATGTAGATTTAATTATTTCTCATCACCCAATGTTTTTTGGTGAAAAAAAATTATTATTAGAATCAGATAAAATGTTAAATTCTAAATATCAATTATTAAAAAACTCAAATATTGGTGTTTATATTATTCATACCAATGCAGACTTTAATCCTAATTCAATTGCTTATATGCAAGCTTTAGCAATAGGATTAAAGAACGTAGAACAAGGTCCAGAGAATTTGCATGTTACAGGAAATTTAGAGAAAGAAATTCTTGCTATGGAATTAATAACTTTAATTAAAGAAACATTAGAATTAAAGGATATTGAATTTAGAACTAATTTTGATATTGAACAACCTATTTCAAAAATTTTAATTGCTTCAGGAACTTCAGGAAAAGAAATTAATCTTAATGATAGTGAAACAATACATATTATTGGAGAAGTAAAACATCATGAATGAGTAAATGCAAATGAAATGGAATCTAAGGTTATTGAGATTTCGCATTTTTCAGAAAAGATATTTAAAAATATTGTTAAAGTATTTTTAGACGAACAAGAAATTGAGATAATTTTATCAGAGGAAAAAAATGGATTTAAAATCATATAATTTAAGACAAGAAATAATTGATTATATTGAATTTAAAAAATTTGATTCTTTTTTGCCAGTTCAAAAAAAATCAATTCCTGATTTAATAAGAGGAAAAGATTCTTTTGTAGAAGCTCCAACAGGAACAGGGAAAACATTAACATTTTTAATTCCTATTCTTCAAAATTTAAATGTTGCTTCAGAACAGACACAAAGTATCATTATTGTTCCTACAAGAGAGTTAGCAATACAAATACATAATGTATTAAAAGAAATGAAACCTTTCTTTAAAGATGAAATCAAATCAGTTTTATCAATAGGAGGAATGGATTTTAATGATCAATTAAGAAAAATTAATAATGGTTCACATATTATCATTGGAACTTTAGATAGAATCAATTCATTAAGAAGTGAAACATCTCATGATTTATCTTATTTACAATATTTAATATTAGATGAAGTGGATATGATTTTTAATTTTGGAGGTTTTGAAGATATTTTAGAAATATTTGACAATATGCCAACTACTACAACATTAGGTTTTTTCTCAGCTTCATTTCCATTAGAGTTACAAAATTATATTAAAAAATTATTTAAAAAAGAAATAAGTAATATAATCATTAAAATTGAAGATGATTTAATAATATCTTCACATTATATTAAAGCTCATGATGGAGATAAAATGCAAACATTAATTAATTTATTAAATTCAAATACATTCAATCCATACTTTGCATTAATTTTTGCTAAAACAAATGAAGAAGTTGAAAAAATATATTTAAAGTTAAAACAAACTGGGATAAAAGATATTGGTATTTTCCATTCTAAAATAGAACAAAGAGAAAGAAATAGATTATTGAAATCAATTAATAATTCTGAATTAATCTATTTAGTTACAACAGACTTAATGTCAAGAGGAATGGATTTTCCAGGAGTAACACATATTGTTAATTATTCATTACCAGTAGATTTAATATACTATAAACATAGAATAGGAAGAACAAACAGAAATTCTGTAATGGGAAATATTTATGATATATATATTGATTCAGATGTAATTAGATATGAAGAAATATCTAAAAAAAATCCTAATATAAAATTTATAAGAACAAAGGTTAAGTAATTATGAAAAAAACACTATTAGGAGCTCACTTATCATACAAGAAAGAAAGTCAGTTATTAGGTACAATAATTGATGCTGTTTCAATAGGAGCTACTTCTGGTGCTTTTTATATCTCGAATAGTAGAGGATATCAAAAGTTTAAACAAAATTTAGAAATTGTAAAACAAGCTAAAGAATTTGCTAAGAATAATAAATTCGATATTGGGAATTTTGTAGTTCATTCTCCATTAGTAGGAAACTTAGCTAATATTGATAAAGAATCAGATGTGTTTGAAAAAATATTTAATTCTTATCTTGGTGATATAAACATGTTAGAAATAGCAGGAATAAAATATTATAATCTTCATCCAGGTTCATCCCCAAATACAAACTTAGGAATAAAAAGAATAGCAAAAGGAATAAATAATTTACATAAAAAAACTAAAGGACATAATACTGTTTTGTTATTAGAAACAATGATGGCAAAAGGTAATTATATTGGAAAAACTTTTGAACAATTAAATGAAATTATAAATTTAGTAAAAGATAAAACAAGAATTGGAGTTTGTTTTGATACATGTCATGTTTGAGATGCTGGATATGATATTAAAAATAATTTAAAAGGAGTATTAAAAGAATTCGATAAAGTGATTGGTTTAAAATTTCTTAAGGCATTACACATAAATGATTCTAAAAATGAATTAGGAAGTAATAAAGATAGACATGAAGCTATTGGAAAAGGATTCATAGGTCTTAAAGCACTTAAGAATTTAGTCAATCATCCTAAATTAAGAAATCTTCCTAAAGCATTAGAAACACCTTATGGATCTGATGACTTTAAAAGATGAAAAGATGAAATTAAATTACTTACAAAATAGAGTATTAAAAATATATTTATAATTAATAATTTATATTTTATTAATTTATCATGATTCTCAAACAACAAAGAGATAAACATATTAAAGTATAATTAAATTATGAAACAAATTACATTCATTGATCAAGCAAAAATCAAAATCAAAGCCGGTAGAGGTGGAGATGGAAAAATGGGATTCCATAAAGAAAAATATGTTGAACAAGGAGGACCATCAGGTGGACATGGTGGTAACGGAGGTTCAATATTTTTTCGTGCAACTATTAATGAAAACACTTTATTAAACTATAAAGGAAAATCACAATACAAAGGTAATAATGGAACTAACGGTGGATTAAAAAATATGACAGGGGCCAAAGGTAAAGATATATATCTTGATGTTCCAGTAGGTACAGAAGTTCAAGATTTAGAAGGAAACAAAATTTCAGATTTACAATTTGATGGTCAAATTTGATTAGCATCTCAAGGTGGTAAAGGTGGAAGAGGAAATAAATCATTTAGATCTTCTAAAAATACTACACCTACATTATTTGAATATGGAGAAGAACCTGATTGAATAGAATTTATGCTTAATCTTAAGGTTCTTGCTGATGTTGGATTATTAGGATATCCAAATGCAGGAAAATCAACTTTAGTATCATCAATTACAAATGCAAAGCCTAAAATTGCTAATTATGAATTTACTACATTAAATCCACAATTAGGAGTAGTGGGTAATAAAGCATCAGGATTTGTTATTACAGATTTACCTGGTTTGATTGCGGGAGCTTCTGAAGATAAAGGAATGGGGATGAGGTTTTTAAAACATTTATCTAGAACAAGATTAATCATTCATTTAATTGATGCAACAAAAGATAATTTACTTAAAAGATATAATGCTTTAAGAAAAGAATTAAAATCTTATTCTGAAAATTTAAATAATAGACCTGAAATGATTATTTTTTCTAAATCTGATTTAATAGATGAAGAAATTAAATCATGAATTAAAGATGAATTTAAAAATAAAAAAGTTTATTTTATTTCTTCATTAACTAGAGATGGTTTAAAAGATATTATAGATATAATAACTGAAAAGTTAGAAATAATAAAAGATAAGGAAAAAAAAGATTTTGAAGATTTACTTACAAGAGAAGATGAATTTGAAGTATTTAGTCTTAAAGAGGAAGAAGATCCATTGTTAATTGAACATCAAGATGGAATTTGAACTATCTCTAATAAATATACTAAATTTTGAGCTAATAGAATACCATTGGCTTCTTCAGAAAATATTTGAAGACTTATATCAAAATTTAGAAGTAAGGGAATAATTGAAAAACTTAAAAATACAGGAATTAAAGATGGAGATATTCTTGTAGTAAAAGATTCTCCATTTGTTTTAGACTATAAAGGTGATTAAAGAAATTTAGTTTTTTATAAAAATATTATTAGTATTAAATTAGTAGTTTATAATTATTGTACAATGAAAAATATACAAAAATTTCATACTGATACAAACTACTTGTCTCAAAAAGAAATCAAACATACAAAAAATATAGAATATTCAGAAAAACTTTGGCAAGAAGTTTTAGACTATAGAGAAAAGTTTTCTTTTGATTTACCACTTTTACTTAAAAAAAATAGTTATGTACGTTTAACTCAAACCCCTTGAATTTTACAAAAAGAAATAAAAATGATATCTGATTTTTCTATAATTCAACAAAAAATGTTAACAAACATATCTACAAAATATTCTTCAGAAACTTTATTAGAAGATATAGAAACAAAATATATTGTATATGATATTCATTGAATGTTAAATTCTAAAAGTAAAAAAAATATTATCTCTAGAATAGTAATTGATAATATTGTCAATAATAATGAAGAGCCTTCAAATGAAGAAAAAAAAATAATGGATATTTATGAAAATATAATATTTATTTCTAATAAGAAAGTATCACCAAGAGAAATTGCAAAATTATTTTATAAAAAAACAGATTTTGATTCTAAACTATTAGATGATATTCATGCTTCATTAATAAGTTCATTAAAATCTAATAAAATTAATTCATTATTAACCAAAGCTTCTTTAATTATTTTTG
>JABSQD010000026.1 GCA_013214765.1 Mycoplasmataceae bacterium
TGCTAGTCTTATAATTTTGACTTTATTTATATTTATTATATTAATTTTTATGTATATCAATATACAAACATTAAATGGTTATTTAAAACTTTCATCTAAAAAATTTAATTTCCATTCGATAGAATGAGAAGAAATATTAAAGGAACAAAGAATATTTTATAAATCAATGTTTATATGATTCTTACACATTATATTTATATTCCCATTTATTTTATTAATGATTCCTGCTTATAGAAGATATATAAATAAACTTATAAAAAATTAGCAAAAAAAATTAAATTTGCTAATTTTTTACTATATAATTAATTTAGCAATAAAAATAATAATTGCTAATAGGAGGAAATATGAATATGAATTTTACGCCAAATCCATCTACTGATCCTAAACTACTAGAGAAGTATGGAAGGAACTTAACAGATTTAGCTTTGAAAGGTAAGTTAGATCCAGTGATAGGACAAGATCAAGAAATAAGAAGAATTATTAGAGTTTTATCAAGAAGAACAAAAAACAATCCTATATTAATAGGAGAACCAGGAGTTGGGAAAACAGCTATTGTTGAAGGTTTAGCATTTAGAATAGTTAAAGGAGAAGTTTCTGACAATATTAAAGATAAGGAAATATATGAATTAGATATGGGTTCTTTAATTGCTGGTGCTAAATTTCAAGGAGAATTTGAAGAAAGATTAAAAGCTGTTGTAGATAAAATAAAAGAATCCAATGGTAAAATAATTTTATTCATTGATGAAATTCATACATTAGTTGGTGCCGGTAGAAATCAAGGAGCATTAGATGCAGCGAACATTCTTAAACCAACTTTAGCTAGAGGAGAGTTTAGACTTATTGGAGCAACCACACCTAAAGAGTATAAAGAGTATATTGAAAAAGATGCAGCATTAGAAAGAAGAATGCAAAAAATATTTTTATCAGAACCTTCAGTTGAAGATACAATAAATATCTTAAGAGGAATTAAAGAGAGATATGAAAATTTTCATGGAGTTAGAATTGATGATGAATCATTAGTAACTGCATCACAAATGTCTGATAGATATGTTCAAGATAGATTCCTTCCAGATAAAGCAATAGATTTAATTGATGAAGCTTGTGCATTGATTAGAACACAAATTGATTCAAAGCCTGAAGAATTAGAAGACTTAGTTAAAAAAATTCAAATTTTAAAAATTGAAGAAGCAGCAATTTCTAAACAGAAAACTACTCAATCAAAAGAAAGATTATCTGAAATAAAAAAGAATTTAGCAGAATTAGAACCTTTAGCAAAAAAAATAAATGATAAATGAGAATCTGAAAAACAAATTGTAACTAACTTTAAAGAAAAGCAAGCAAAAATACAAGAGTATAAAACTAAATTTGAAAGAGCTCAGTTAGAAGGTAATTTTGATGAAGCAGGAAAGATTCAATATGAATTGATTCCGAAATTTGAAAAAGAATTTGAAGCAGCTAAAAAGAAAGTTAAAACAGTTGATATGATAAAAGAGGTTGTTACTAAAGAAACAATTGCTGATATTATTTCAAGATGAACAGGAATTCCTTCTGATTCATTAGTTGATGATGATATTGATAAACTTAAAAATTTAGAAGAAGAAATTAAGAAACATGTAAAAGGACAAGATAAAGCGGTTCAAGTTGTTACTAATGCTATAAGAAAATCAAGAGTAGGAATTAATGATCCTTCAAAACCTATTGGTTCATTTGTATTTATGGGTCCTACAGGAGTAGGTAAAACTGAATTAGCTAAAGCTTTAGCAAAAGTAATGTTTAATTCAGAAAAAGATTTATTAAGATTTGATATGACTGAATATGGTGAGAAACAATCAGTTTCAAAATTAATTGGATCACCACCAGGTTATGTTGGTTATGAAGAGGGTGGAAGACTTACAGAAGCAGTGAGAAGAAAACCTTACTCAGTTATTCTATTTGATGAAGTTGAAAAAGCACATCCTGAAGTATTTAATGTTTTCTTACAAATATTAGATGATGGAATATTAACAGATTCACAAGGAAGAACAGTTAATTTTAAAAATACTATTATAATCATGACTTCTAATTTAGGTTCAGATAAAATTATGGCAGGTAATACAGATTCACAAGAATTATTTAAAGAATTATATAAATTTTTTAAACCTGAATTTTTAAATAGAGTTGATGAAACAGTTACATTTAATAAATTATCTAAAAATGATGTTGCTTTAATTACAAAAAAAGAATTAGAAACTTTACAAGAAAGATTAAAGGAACAAGAGTATTATTTTAAATTTGGTAAAGAAGTTATTACAAAAATTTCTAAAGAAGGAGCCGATGATGAGTTTGGAGCTCGACCAATTAAAAGATACATTTCTAAAAATATAGAAAATTTAATAGTAGATAAAATTTTAGAAAATGAAATTTCTAAAGATAATAAATATGAAATAACAATTGAGAACAATTCATTCCTTATTAAAGAGGAGGAGATTGATTAATGGCAACAAAAAGACAATTAAAATTACTTAATATAATTGTTGGCATATATGTAAAATCAGGAGATCCTGTTTCATCAGGAACAGTTTTAGAAATGGATAAAGAATTAGGACTTTCGTCAGCAACAATTAGGAATGAGATGGTCGAACTTGAAAAGGATAAATATATTATTAAGTTAGATTCTTCTTCCTCAAGAACTTCAGGAAGAATACCTACAAACAAAGGATACGAACATTATTTAACTCATATTAAAACTAATCCAAATAGTTTGATTGCGATTAAGGAAAAATTAGATAATATTTTATCCGATAGAAAAGAAAGCATTGATATAGTTTTAGATAAAGCTTTAGAGTTAATTAACGAGTCTACAAACACTCTTACAATTTCTAAGGAATCTGAAGTTGAAAATAAATTAGTTGATATTAAATCATATCCAGTTAAAAAAAATAAAGCATTAGTTATTATTGTTACAACTTCTGGAAAAGTAATTAATAAAGAAATTAATTTGAAAGAAGTAGAATATAATGATTTTGAAAAAGTTATTACAACTTATGCCAAAAGACTTAAAAATGTTTCAATGAAGGAATTACCAAATTCACTTAAATCATTAAAAGAAATTATTTCTATTCAAGTACAAGGTGCAGAGGATAAATTTCAAGATATGATTAAAATTATTTTTAGTCAAACATTACCTTTTACAAAATATAAAGGTATGAATAATTTAATGTCTTCAGACACATTGAATATTAAAACACAAGTTAAAACAATATTTAAAATGATTGAAAATAATTCAATTTGAGAATTAATAAATGATGAAGGAACTATTAAAACTGATTCATCAGGAATAACTGTAGATATGGATATTATTGATGGAGTATCAGTTGTTAATAAATTAATTGATTTAGGAACAGGAAACAAACAAATAAAAATTCTTGGTTCTAAGAACCAAGATTATGAAAAATTATTTTCAATGTTGGAATACTTGGAAAAGAAAATAAAGGAGAAATAAATGAACGAAGAAAAAGATTTAGAAAATATTATTAAAGATGCAAATAAAATTGTTAAGGATGCTTCTAAAGAAGCTAAAGAATTTGTAGAAGATTTATCTGATACTATTAAATCAAAAAAAAATAAAAAAGATGTTGAAAAAGATACTGAAAGTTTTGAAGATAAATATCTTAAATCATTAGCAGAAATGGAAAATTTCAGAAAAAGAATGGAAGAGGAAAGAATTGATTTATATAAATTTAGCTCCTCTTCACTTATTCAAGAAATATTACCAACTTTAGATATGTTTGAAATGGCATTAAATTCAAAAAATGTTTCAAACGAAATAAAGAATTGATTAGTAGGTTTTAAAATGATTTTGAAAAATTTCAAAATGGCTTTAGAATCTCAAGGAGTAAAAGAAATAATTACAAAACCTGGAGATAAATTTAATTCTGATTTCCATCATGCACTTGGTGAAGAAGAATCAAATGAGTTTAAGGAAGGCAGAATTATTAAAGCAAAATCAAAAGGTTATTTATTACATGACAGATTATTAAGACCAGCAGCAGTTATTGTTGTAAAGAAAAAAGAAGAAATAAAAGAAGAAATAAAAATAGATAAGAAAAAAGGAGAAAATCATGAGTAAAATTATAGGAATAGATTTAGGAACAACTAATTCAGTTGTATCAGTAATGGAAGGAACAACTTCTAAAGTTATTGAAAATCCAGAAGGAAATAGAACAACTCCATCTGTAGTTTCATTTAAAGGTGATGAAATTATTGTTGGAGATGCAGCAAAAAGACAAGCAATTACAAATTTAGATACAGTTCTATCTGTTAAGAGATTAATGGGAACTAAAAAATTAATTAAAGTTAATGGTAAAGAATATAAACCAGAACAAATATCAGCAATGATTCTTTCATATATGAAAGAATTTGCAGAAGCTAAAATTGGTGGGAAAATAACTAAAGCTGTTATTACAGTTCCGGCATATTTTAATGATGCAGAAAGAAACGCTACTAAAAACGCAGGTAAAATTGCTGGATTAGAAGTTGAAAGAATTATTAATGAACCAACAGCAGCAGCTTTGGCTTATGGAATTGATGACAAAAGTAAAGAAGAAAAAATATTAGTATACGATTTAGGTGGAGGAACATTTGATGTTTCAGTGCTTGAATTAGCAGATGGAACTTTTGAAGTTTTATCTACATCTGGAGATAATAGATTAGGTGGAGATGATTTTGATGAAGTAATCATGAATCACTTATTAGCAGAATTTAAAAAAATAAATGGTTTTGATTTATCAAAAGATAAAATGGCAATGCAAAGAATTAAAGAAACTTCTGAGAAAGCTAAAAAAGATTTATCAGGTGTATTGGAAGCAACTATTTCATTACCATTCATTTCAGCAGGAGAATCTGGACCAATTCATTTTGAGACTAAATTAACAAGATCTCAATTCGAGAAGTTAGCTAAAACATTATTAGATAGAACTTTAATACCAGTTAAAAAAGCTTTAGAAGATGCTAAATTATCAGCATCAGATATTGATGAAATTTTATTAGTTGGTGGATCAACAAGAATACCAGCAGTGAAAAAAATGGTTGAAAAAGAACTTGGTAAAAAAGTTAATACTTCAATTAATCCTGATGAAGTAGTTTCATTAGGAGCTGCAATACAAGGTGGAGTATTATCTGGAGATGTAAAAGATGTTCTTTTATTAGATGTTACACCTCTAACATTAGGAATTGAAACAATGGGTGGAGTAATGACTCCTTTAATTAAGAGAAATACAACAATCCCTACTTCAAAATCACAAATATTTTCTACAGCAGATGATAACCAACCTCAAGTAGATATTAATATTTTACAAGGAGAAAGAGGAATGGCTCCTGATAATAAATCATTAGGTAGATTTACATTATCAGGTATTGATGCAGCTCCAAGAGGAGTTCCACAAATTGAAGTTACATTTTCAATTGATGCTAATGGTATTGTATCTGTAAAAGCGTTAGATAAAAAAACTAGCAAAGAACAATCAGTAACAATTTCTAACTCAGGATCAATTTCTGAAGAAGAAATTGAAAAAATGGTTAAAGAGGCAGAAGAAAACAAAGAAGCAGATGCTAAGCTAAAAGATGAAATTGAAGTAATTAATAATGCTCAATCTTTATTAGCTAATTTAGAACAAGGAATGGAGACTAAAGATGGACCAGAAATAACTCCAGAACAAAAAAAAGAACTTGAGAAACAAGTTACTGAATTAAAAAAATTAATTGAAGATAAAAATATTGAAAAATTAAAAGCGTTTATTGAACAAGTAAATGCAACTGCACAAGCTTTTGCTCAACAAGGCACACATGGAGAACAAGGGCCATCAAAAGAAGAAACAAAAAACGATGATAATGTTATTGATGTAGAAGAAGAAAAAGAAGAAGAAAAATAGAATGGCTCAAAAAAGAGATTGTTATGAAGTTTTAGGAGTTCCTAAATCTGCAACAATAGACGAAATAAAAAAAGCTTTTAGAAAATTAGCTATGAAATATCATCCGGATGTAAATAAAAATGATCCTAATGCTGAAGTTAAATTCAGAGAAATAAATGAAGCTTATGAAATTCTTTCTGATCAAGAAAAAAAATCTCTTTATGATAGATTTGGTCATAAAGGAGTTAATGGTCAAGGAGGACAACCAGGCGGAGGATTTAGTGGAAATTTTGAAGATATTTTCGGAGGATTCAATGGCGGTGGAGGATTCGGCTCTATCTTTGAAGAGTTCTTTAATGGCGGAAATGCTAATAGAGCTTCTAAAGGCCAAGATGTAGTGAACCAAGTTCAAATCTCATTAGAAGATGCATTCAATGGTAAAACCATATCAATTAAGTTATTAGATGGAGAAACTAAAGAGTTTAATATTCCAGCTGGTGTTGATAACGGTATGGATCTAAGAATGAAAGGAAAGGGTTATCCTGGAAAAAACGGAGGACCCAATGGTGATTACTACATAAGAGTATTTATTAAACCAAAATCAGATATGGAAAGATCTGGAGATGATCTTGTTTATACATTAAACATTAATGTTCTTGATGCTGTATCTGGTAAAAAAGTTAAAATAAATTTATTCAAGAATGAAACAGTTTCTCTAACAATTCCTGAATTAACAAATTTAACTAAATTACTTAGAGCTAAAGGAAAAGGATTTATCAATATTAGAAATCCTGATCATAGAGGAGATTTATATGTTAAATTAAATCCAATAATGCCAAAAAAATTAAGTAAAAAAGCTAAAGAAACATTAGATTCTCTTAAAAAAGAAGCTAAGGTTAAATAGCAAAAAACCACTAAAGTGGTTTTTTTTTT
>JABSQD010000027.1 GCA_013214765.1 Mycoplasmataceae bacterium
CTAAAGTAAATAATTTATAATATATTTTTAAATATTAAATATAATTTCTTACAAAAATTTTTTAATAAAATTAGGATTTGTTAATTTAGCTTTATAAAATCTTTTTGTAATTATTTCTGAAGAAGCTTTAACTAATATTAGTTTATCATAATTAAATTTTATTGGAGAATTAGTTAGAATGGGCAATTCAGCAACAAAATTATCTTTTTTATTTAAATATTCGTAAATAATTGGATGTATTAACTCATTTAATATTTGTAAATTACCTTCGATTGAAACTCATTCTGCCAAAAGTCTTTTATTCACTTGTTTATCATTTACAAATTTTTCTCCTAATTCTTTTTTAATTATCTCATATCCTTTTTGTTTTGATTTATAAATTTTAGTAATAAATGAATCAGCACTAAAAACTTTAATATCTTTTTTTTGTAATTCTTTTAATAAAGTTGTTTTCCCTGAAAGTGGAGATCCTACTAACACTATAATCATTTTTTTTCCAATCTATTAGCAACAGAGTGAATTGAATATTCTCTTAAAAAACTAATTAACTTTTCCCTATTTATTGGGGAAAAAGATATTGTTTCAAATTCAATATCTATTTTTGCATCAATGATAATTGTCGCAATAGACTTACATAAAATACCCATCTTCTTTCCATCTTGAATTTTTTTTTGTAATACAGGAGTTAATTCCTTTATGTTTTCTAATATACTTTCTAAATTTTTATATTCAGACAATAATTTAACTGCTCCTTTTTCACCAATTCCTTTTATTCCTTCTAAATTATCAGATGAATCTCCCATTATTCCTTTTAAATCTATTATTTGATTTGGATTCAATCCTAAAAATAAATTTGAAAAATTATCTTTGGTAAATTCAATCATTTCTGAAACACCTGTTTTTGAAATATGTACATTAATATTCATATCTACTAGTTGTAAAAAATCTTTATCAGATGTTATAATATCAACTTTAATTCCATTATTAGAAAATTTCTTAGAAAGTGTTCCAATAATATCATCAGCTTCTAAAATCGGAGAAGAGACATGTTTAACACCTGATAAATCTAAAGCTTTTATAATTAAGGGTTTTTGACTTATTAATTCTTCTGGCATCTTTGATCTTCCTGCTTTGTAAAAAGAATGTTTTGTTCTATATGTTTCTAATCCTTTTTCATCAAAAGCAACCAAAACATGAGAATCATTAAATCTTTCTACAAGATTTAAAATCATTATAGAAAATGTTCTTAAGGCATTAATTGGTCTCCCTTTATCATCAAAGCCCTCTCCTCTTTCCATTAAAAAAAATGATGAATAAAATGCTTTATACATTAATGCATTTCCATCTATTAATAATGCTTTTTTCATTACTTAATTTCCTCCAAATTATTAATTATAATTGTTTCTCCACGATTTAAATCTACTGTTCCATAAAATATTAATTTATTAGTAGGTTTTATTAAATCACTGAATTTTTGAAATATATTGGGTCAACAAGTTATATTGATTTTTCTTTTTCCATTAGTAATATTTGCAAAAGCCATTTTTTGACCAGTTTTAGTTGATATTTCTCTAACTGAAATAACTTCTCCAATAAATATTACTTTTTTATTTTGTTCTAAATACTCTAAATTACATATATTAATATTTAATTTATTTTCTAAAATTTTAATTTCCTTATATGATTCTCCATCATTTAGAGAAAATCCCATTACCTCATTAAAATAATCTTTTTCCTTTTTTTCTTGTAATTTTTTAATTTTTGGAGCAGGAACTATTTCCTTATTAAAGGAAATATTATTTTCGTTTTTAATTCTAATCATATTTAAATATTCCTCAATATCCCCAATTAAATTTAATAATGTTTCTTTATTAAAACCAAAATTTCTTAAAGCATTTGCTTTAATTAAAATTTCTAATGCAGAATTTGTAATTTTTGCCTTTTCACATTCTATAAAAAAATCAATTATATTCATTTCTTTAAAAATATTTTTTTTAAGAGTACATATATTTTTTATAATTGATTCTCCAATTTTTTTAATTGTTTTTAAACCTATAAATATTTCCTTCCCAATAATTCTATATTCAGAAAAAGAATCAAATATCGATGGTTCATTAATCTTTATTCCTAAATCCTCAGCTTCAGAAATATAAATTGGAGTTTTTGTTGAATTTCCAATAACTGAATTTAAAAGCGAATTCATAAATTCTAATGGATAATTAATTTTTAATCAAGCTAATCAATATGAAATTATAGTATATGCAAAAGCATGGGATCTATTAAAACCATAATTAGAAAATTCATATATTAAATCATAAGTTTCTTGAATTAATTTATTATCATGTCCATTTTCTATTGCTCCATTAAAAAATTCTTGTTTTAATGACTTCAATAAATTAATATCTTTTTTACTAATGGCTCTTCTAAGAATATCTGCTTTTGATAAAGAAAAATTCGAAAATACTTGAACTATTTGCATAATTTGTTCTTGATATATAATGATTCCATATGTAAGTTTTAAAATAGTTTTAATTTCATCATTAATATATGCAATCGGATGATCTCCTCTTTTTCTAGAAGCAAATTCAGGAATCATTTTCATTGGTCCGGGACGAAATAAAGATGTTACTGCAACAATATCTTCGAAAGATGTTACTTTAATATCCTTCAAAGATGCCCTCATACCCGGAGATTCCAATTGGAATATTCCTGAAGTTCTACCTGAGGACAATAATGAAAACACTTTTTGGTCATTGAAATTAATACTCTTTAAATTAATAATAATATCTTTATTCAACTTAATATCATCTAATGTTTTTTTAATGAAAGATAAATTTCTCAATCCCAATATATCAATTTTTAATAATCCATTATATTCCATATAATCCATAGAATATTGAGTTTGAAGTATTTCGCCATATCCATTTTGGACAGGAACAGATTTATATATAGGTTCATCCGAAATAACAATTCCAGCTGCGTGTGTTGAAAATTGTCTTGGTAATCCTTCAATTAATTTAGCAGACTTAAATATTTTTTTTAACATATCTGAGCTATTTATTTTTTCTTTAAATACTTTTGATTTTTTATATGATTCATCCAAAGTTAAATCTTCTGGAATAAGTTTAGTAATTGAATTTGTTTCAGTAGCTGACAAGCCGTTAATTCTAGCAATATCTTTAAATGACATTCTAGCTCTTAAAGTTTGATATGTAATTATTTGAGCAACATTTTCTTTTCCGTATTTAGTTGAGATATATTGGATAACTTTTTCTCTACTCACATCTTCAAAATCAATATCTATATCAGGCATAGAAACTCTATCAGAATTTAAAAATCTTTCAAAAAGCAAATTATTTTCTATTGGATCTACTGTAGTTATATTTAATAAAAAAGAAATAATTGATCCTGGTGCAGAACCTCTTCCAGGTCCTACAAATATTCCTTGATTTTTAGATCAATTTATAATATCGGCAACAATTAAAAAATATGATTCAAATTTCATTTTAGAAATTACACTTAGCTCATGTTTTGTTCTATCGATATATTTAGTTCTATCTAAATTTTTATTAGAGTTTAATAAATTTTGCAATTTTTCCTTTAATTCTTTTTCTAAAAATTCTTTAGAATTTACCTTTTCTCCTTTATGAAAAAATGATGGCAAAATATTTTTTCTTTCATTTATTTCAATATTAACTTGTTCTGAAATAATATCTATTTTTTTTAAAACATTTATTCCATTTAAGACTTCAAACTCTTTCCTTGATAAAAAATGAGAAGACAAATCTAAAAATTGTTCTGATTCAGATATGGAATTAAAACTCTTTAATACAACAATATCTTCTTTTTCTTTATATAAAACTGGAATTAATAATTCTTTAAATATAATTAAATTTTTATCAATAATATTTATTTTTTTTTCCAATTTAATATTTGAAGAAATTTCCATTAATTTTTTATATCCATTATAATTTTTCGCAATCAAAATAGTTTCAATTTCGTTATATTCCACTTGCAACCCAATTATTGGCTTAATATTATTTTTTTTACATTTAAAATAAAATTCCATAGAACCATACATTATATTTTTATCTACTAAAAAAGCAGTTGAAAAACCATTACGTAAACTCAAATCAATAATATCTTGAATTTTTAGTAATGAATTAAAAAATGTATAGGATGATCTTGTTAATAAATTTGGATTATTCATTTTTATAATAATTTTAATTTAGATAAAACTTCCTCAAACTCCTTTTTATTTTTAATTTTTAAACCAGCGGCCATTTCATGTCCGCCTCCATTATGTTCTTCGGCTATTTGAACAATTGGCTTTTTTCTTGATCTTAACGAAGCTTTATAATGTCCATTTTTCGAATCATAAGTTGCATACAATGCATAATTAGCTTCTGAAAATCCCATTAATATAAATATTAATGAAGAAGCAGTATTATAATCAATACTATATTTCTTATGTAAACCTTTAGGCATCATATAGTATGAAACTCCTTTTGAAAAATTTAAATCAGACATTATTTTACCTTGTAATCTTATAAAATTAATATTTCTATCATTTAATGCATTTGCTATTTTAGAAATTTTAACACCTGCTTTAGATAAATACATTGCTTCTTCAAATGTTTCTGCTTTAACTGAATTAAACATAAATTTACCTGTGTCAGTAATTATTCCTGTTAATAAATATTCAGCAGCTTTTTTTGTTATTTCCATTTTAGATTGTCTAGCAAATCTTGCGATCATTTCCGAAACTGACGAAGTATTACTTTCGATTCATTCTATATTTCCAAAATTTTCTGAAGTTTTATGATGATCAATTTTAATTATTGTTTCTCCTCTAAAAAATTCTTCTCCTTGAATTCTTTCAATATTAGCTGTGTCCACAACAATAACCAATGATCCTTTGTAATCATTTATTGTAACTTTATCAAAGTTATCTTTAAATATATTTTTTATAGAATGTTTGTCAAATTCTTTTCTATTTCCAACTGCAATTATATTTTTATCAGGAAATTTTTTTATTAAAATTTCTTTTAAACCTAGTTGAGATCCCAAGGCATCTCCATCAGGTTTTTGATGTCTATGTATAATAATTGTTTTATGTTTTTTTATTTCATTTAATATTTGTTTATTCATTTTTTAATTCCTTAATATTAATTACTCTCATATCTTCATTAAATACCTTTTCCAAAATATTGTCCATATCTCCAAGTTGAAGTTCTAATTCTTTAACTCTATAAAGTTTGGGAAAAATAATTGGTTTTTTAGGAGTGAATGCAGAACACATATCATCTCCAGGTCTAATTGATATTTTATAAGTATTAATTGCTTCTGCATCTTTAATTATCTCATTTTTTGTCATAGATACTAGGGGTCTTATGATTAATTTTTTAATTGTCTGATCAATAATTTCCATTGATTCCGGAGTTTGAGAAGCTACTTGACCCAAAACGTCTCCAGTAACTAAAAATTTATATCCATATTTTCTTGAAACTAATTCTGAAAATCTCATAAAATATCTCCTTAAAAGAATTATTCTATATGAATCATCATCTAATTTCATTATTTCTTCTTGTACTTTTTCGAAATTTACAAAAAATAATTTACCATGATTACCATTAAACTTATCAACCTGCTTAGCTAAATCTTTGATTTTACTAATTGTGTCAAACTCTGATGTTCGAGGAGTTAAAAAAATAATAAATGATGAATTAATACCTCTTGTTATTATTTTGAAAGCAGCAACTGGAGAATCTATTCCTCCTGATAAGAGAGTAAGTGCTTTACCATTTACTCCAGCAGGAAGACCATTTATAGTTGTTTCTTTTTTAAAAAATAAGGTAGCAATTTTATTTTCTATTCTTACATTAATATCAATATCATAATATTTTAAATTAATCTTTAATCCTAGTTTATTCGTTCCGATTCAAGCAAGTCATTCAATCATTTTATCCTTATTTTCAAACATGTCATTATTAATTATTTTAGCACTAACCCTAAATGTGGTTTTGGAGGGAAGACTAGAAAGTTCTTTTTTTATAATATTTTCTATTTGTGTTTTATCAACCGCCGTATCTACACAAAAAGAAAAGGAAGAAATACCAACTATTTCTTTCAAACATAAAGAAATCAAATTTAATTGTGAAGAAAAAATCTTTAATTTATCTCTAACATCTTTAATTTCTGCTTTAATTTCATTATCCTTTAATTTGTTTTTAATATTTTTTATTAAAACTCTAACAAATTCTTTTTTATTCCCACCTTTTAAAGATAACTCCGAAAATCTAACTAATATATATTTATTTGATTCCATATATTTCTATTGCCTCCTTTGCCTTTCTTAAAGATTCTGTATATTTTTCCTCATTAAATGATTCACTAATCGAATCTAACATTTGATCATACTTTTCATTTGATCCTTTATATCTATTTAAGAACATAATTGTTTCTTTTAAGAAAAAAAATTCAAATGCTGATCCTTTGGTTTTTTCCACTAAATAATTTACTTTCTTTCTAATATTATAAGCATTTTCATATGATTTTTCATCTACCTTCTTTGTATTGTTTTCAAAATTATTTCTTAATTTCGAAACTTCAACTTGCAATTCATCTTTACTTTTTTCAAAATTATTTTTTGAAATTCCATATAATGAACTAATATTATATTCTATTCTTAACAA
>JABSQD010000028.1 GCA_013214765.1 Mycoplasmataceae bacterium
ACAATATTTGAAATAATAATAGATAAAATATTTTTATAAATAATGTTGCAAAATATTTAATATTAATATTCATAGGAATTTTTAATAATGAAAAATAAAGAATATTATTAACAACAATCATAAATATATATATAAAAAATAATATTAAAGTAGCATGATTAGTTTTTTTAACTAATCTATTTTCCGTTGTTAAAAAACAAATTGATAATAATATTAATATATATTGCAATAATTCAAATATTATCGGAATTCAATCTTTAGCTGTTTGTAAAATTAAAAAATTTATTGTAATTAAAAATGCAACTATTTGAAAAAACATAAGTGGAAATATTAATCTTCAATCAAAATGTGTTGCAAATAAAATAACAACAAGAATCGAAGGAGAAAGTCAAGCTAATTTTCTTCCGAATTCTTGATTACCTTTTGATTCTGAAAAATTAATAATAACTTCCATAGATACAAAAGTATAAATTATCATTACAAATATTCCTAACAATACTCCAAAAGACAAAACTACAATATTAGAAAATTTCTTTCCCCAAATACGAGAAAACTCTTTTAAAACAAAATAAATAATACCAATAATAAATATTGATAATAAATTGATTAATATAAATTGAAATATTTGGGTTTGTTCTAACATGATTTATATATTAAAAATGGTGGAGGTGTCGGGAATTGAACCCGAGTCCAAATATTAATCCTGATTTATAAAATCTACAGTTTATTTATTATAATTAAGATATTTTAAGTCATCTCTGACATTGTACATATAAGTGTGTCCACTTTTTTCACTTGTAAACATCCACTCACTCTAACCCAAGTGAAAAGCTTGGAGGTCGTGGGTTGATCTAAATTAAGCGTATGCTAAAGCTGATGTTTCAGTTTGCATTGAGGCTTGATCAACAATTAATTCTTCGTTTCCGTTTAAATTAAAATTTTGGTATTTATTGGTCTACCACACCACTGCATTATAAATTAATCAATATTTGTCAAAGCCAGGGCACCCCCATAAAAAAATTAATAATATCTTGACGATTCTTTTTTAGAATCTCTTTCTTTTATGTGTTCTCTTTTATCTTTAGTATTTTTACCCCTAGACACATATAACTCTAATTTAATGTGTCCATTATTATTACTATATATAGTATAAGGAATTAATGTTAATCTTTTTAAATTAACTTCATTTTTTAATTTAATTATTTCTTTCTTCTTCAACAGAAGTTGTCTTGTTCTTTTTTCATCATGAGTTCCTTGGGTTTGGAAAGTATATTTTGTTATATTTCCATTTATTCATTGCGCATTATTATTACTATCAATTACTACATATGAACCTGATAAATCTACATCACCATTTTTTATTGATTTTACTTCTGTTCCTAACAAAGAAATTCCAGCATTATATTTTTCTAATAATTCATAATCAAATTTTGCCTTTTTATTTTTGGCAAAAATTTTCACTACATTACCTCCAAATCAATTAAGCCCCTAACAACATTAACATTGTTTATTTTTACTTTAACTTTTTCTCCAAGTTTGAATATCTTTTTATTTTTAGATCCAATAATTAAATATTTTATTTCATCAAATGAATATTCATCATCTTTCAAATTATCAACATGAACTAGTCCTTGTGTCAAATTTTCAAATTCAACAAAAAAACCAAATCTAACTACAGAAACTATTTTTCCCATTAATGTGGAACCAATTAATGATTTCATGAATCTAGATTTTTTTATATCAACTAATTTTCTTTCAGCAGATACTGCTATTCTTTCTTTTTCTGAAGTAGCTTTAGACACATGTTCCAAATATGGAATAAGGTCTTTTGAATTATTTCTATTATCTTGTGCATTATTATCTAAAAAATATTCTTTAATTAATCTATGAACTACTAAATCAGGATATCTCCTAATTGGTGATGTAAAATGAAGATAATTTTTTAATCCCAAAGCGTAATGTCCACTATTTTCATGTTGATAAATAGCTTTTTCCATTGTTTGTATCATATATCTTTTAATAATATTATTATTCTCATTATTATTATTTTCATTCAAAAAATTCATTAAATCATTTGAAGTTATTTTTTCAACACTTTTAGGCAAAAACATTCCTAAAGTTTTTGATAAATTATTAAATGATTCTAAATTTTCTTCTTTGGGATTAGGATGAACTCTAAATATTCCTGGTAAATCTTTTTTTGTAAAAGTAAATGCAACAGTTTCGTTTGTTAAGACCATTAAATCTTCAATTATTTTTTCCGATTCTGATTGAAATTTATTTTTAATTTCAATAACTTCACCTATGTCATTTAATTTAATTTTTGCTTCAGGAATAGAAAAATCAATCATTCCATTTTTAATTTTAATATTTCTTAAAATATTAGAAAGATCTTTAATATATTGTAGCGAATTTACTAACTCACTATCTTTTGTTAAATTTGTTTCCCCTTGATAAAATTTATTAACTTCATCATATGTTAATCTATATTTCGATATAATTTTTGATTCATACAAATTTGATTTAATAACTAATCCTTGTTTATTGATTTCCATATCACATGTTAATGTAAATTTAGGTATCCCTTGAACCAAAGAACATAATTCATTAGAAAGATTTTTTGGAAGCATCGGAAAAACTGTATCAATTAAATAAACGGATGTTCCTCTTTCAAAAGCTTCTTTATCAATAATAGAATCAAGTTTAACAAAATGAGAAACATCGGCAATATGCACTCCAAGTCTATAATTTCCATTAGGTAATATCGACAAATCTATTGCATCATCTAAATCTTTGGAATCAACTCCATCAATTGTATAAACTAATCTATTAGTTAAATCTATTCTTTTTTTTGAATCCTTAGCAATTATTTTATTTGAAGAATTTATTACATCTTCAGAAAATTCTGTTCTTAAATCAAATTTATATCCCATAATTTCAGAATCTAAAGTTGCATCATCTGTTTTTCCAATTGCTTTTATAATTTTTAAATCAATAACACCATCAATAAAATCAATAAATTTTGTAACAATTATATCTCCTGATTCATATTTTTCTAAATCTTGAACAAAAAAATTATATTTAGAATTTAAATCATCAGGTATAAAAATATTGGTTCCATCCTTTGAAGAAACTCTACCAATAATTGCAGAACCATTACGTTGCATAATTCTCACAATTTTACCAGCTCTTCTATTTTGATCTTCTTCTTCCCTAAGAGGAAATAATATTACTTTTACAGTATCACCATTAAGAGCATTAATAACAAATTTTCCAGGAATAAAAATTGTCATATTTTCATCTTCAACAAAACCATAATCATTTTTTGTTTCTCTATATGTTCCTATAATTTCTTCACTATTTTTGATATTATATGTTTTTTTTGATTTTTTAAAAAATATTTTCTTTTCAGTTCATAAATTTTTTAAAACTTTATCTAATATTTTAGAATCATTATAATTAATTAAATTAAATTCTGCTTTTAACTCATTAAATGTTTTTGGACTTGTTTTTAATAATTTTATTATTTTATCTTTCATCTTTTGCCTTTTATACTAAAAATAAAATTAGAAACGCAATCATAACAAATGAAATTACAAGCCCAATTGTAATAAGATGTAAAATTTTTTCTCATCCTCTTTTTTTGTGTTCGAAAAGTTCAACATTTTTTGTTCCAATAATTGATGAACCTAAATTTTTAATTCTTCCAGATTGTAAAATAATTAATACTATAAGTATTAATCCTAATATTAATAAAATAATTGTTAAAATATAAACTAATTCCATTTTCTAACCTTTTTTATATGAAGTGTGGACCGGGGTGAATGAGCCAAACTTTCTTTCGAAACCAAATTTAACGATTCCTGTAGAACCATTTCTATGTTTTGATATAATAATTTCTAAATCAGACATTGTGTTATTTGTTGTTTCTTCTTTATTTTTATAATAATCTTCTCTATAAAGAAACATTATAATATCAGCATCTTGTTCAATTGCTCCTGATTCTCTAATATCAGACATTTGTGGTCTTTTTTCTTCTCTTTGTTCAACTCTTCTAGATAATTGAGATAATGCTATAACCGGAATATTTAATTCTCTTGCTAATGATTTCAATTGTCTAGAAATTTCAGATATTGCTTGTTGTCTATTATCTGATCCTTTTATTTCTGAATCAATTAATTGTAAATAATCAACAACAATCATATCAAGATTATTTAAATCACTTAATTTTCTTGCCTTTCAAGCAAGTTCTCCAACTCTTAAAGAAGCTGAATCATCAATTCATAAATTTAATTTTTTAACTGTTTCAATAGCATATTGAATTCTCTCTTGAGCTTTTTGATTTAATGTATTCGGTTGAGTAAATCATCTTGATTCGATCATTGCTTCTGAAGATATTAATCTCAAAATCAATTGCTCTGAAGGCATTTCTAATGAAAAGAACCCAACATTATGTGTCTTTGAAATATTTTTAGATAACTCTAAAGCAAAAGCTGTTTTACCCATTGAAGGTCTAGCAGCAACAACAATAAATTGTCCACCTTGCAATCCGCCAAGTTTATTATCAAGCGTTGAAAACTTAGTTCTTATTCCATCTTGAAAGCCTCCTTCTTCCATTTTTTTCATTTTAACTTGAAGTTTAGATGTTAATGTTTTTACATCACTGAAATCTTTTAATTCTTTTTGTTTCGTTACATTTTGTATTTTAGATTCTACTTGCCCAATAAGATCAGCAACAGAACTACCACCTTTAGAAACTATCTTTACAGAATCTTTTAATGATCTCTCTAATTCTCTAGTATATTTTTTTTCTCTAAGTAATTCAATATATTTCTCAATATTAGTTTCAATACCTTTATCCATAATTAATGAAGCAATATAAGTCAATCATTCTACTTTGGGCTTATCTGAAATCTTAGATAATTCTTCTACAAGTAAAACTTCATCTGCTACACCATGAATATCGAATGAATTAATTATTGATGTAAATATTAAACCATTATCCGTAAAGAAAAAATCATCAGATGTAATTGCTCCTGTAATTATTTTTACTAAATTAGGATTAACTATTATCAAGCCAAGTAATGCTCTTTCGGTTTTTTCTGAAAATAATTCCTTTGCCATTATTTGACTCCTTTAGTTATTGTATAAATAATTCTTTTTTTAATTGTTGAAAATTTAATATTTGTTTCTCATGAAGTTGCTGCCATATTAAAATGACCACCGCCACCAAGTTCTTCACTAATGTTTTGAACATTAATAGTATCATTAGATCTAGCTGATAATTTAAACATATTGTTAGAAACTTTTGCAAGAACAAATGTTGCTTTAACTCCATCATATTGAAGAAGTTTATCTGCAATAATTGATGTATAATTATCAGATATAATTATATTCTCATCTACAAAAGTAAATATAATACCTTTCGATACAGTTTCTATATTTTTAAAAGCTTCTCCTTCAATTTTTATTAAATCTTGAGTTGGTTTAAATAAAGAAAGTGTTTCTTGTGTATTCGCATCATTATTAATTAAAAATGAAATAGCTTCAAAAGTTGAATTAGTTACATTTTTTGTTAAATGTTTTGAATCTAATCTAATTCCTGATAATAAAGCTGTTGACACATGTTTATTAATTTTAGATTGTGCATCTTGTCCAAATTTATTTTTTAACATTTCAACAACTATTTCTGAAGATGATGAAATTGATGTATCAATAATAATTCTTGATTCATCAAAATTATAATCTCCTTTATTTAATCTATGATGATCAATTATTGAAATTCTATTAGATAATACTTTTCGAACTAAAAAATTGGCTTGTGTTCTTTCGAAATTAGAAATATCTGTAATAATAATATGAGACTTATTAGAAATTATTTGTTTAGCGTCTTTTTCAGATATGAATAAATCTTTTTGATTTTTAGGCAATGAATTAAATAATTTTTGTGAAGTTAAATCAAATGAATCCATAATAATATAAACATTATTATTAACTGTTTTCACAAGTTGTCAAATACCTAAAACCGATCCCACAGAATCTAAATCAGCAGTTTTATGAGAAGTTATAAAAACTTCTCTAGCTTTTTTAACATCATTCATAAATAATGTATAGAATTTTTTTATATCTAACAATACATTTGATGAAGATGATTGCGATGTCGAAACACCAATATATTCAGTGACTCCATCAGATTTTTCTAATACAATTTGATCTCCTCCACGATTTTTTGAAATCTCTAATATTTTAAGTGATTTATTAAGTAAAACATTAAAATCTTCATTACTAAAAGTAACTCCAATTGAAATTGTTACATCTTTTTTTAAATTACCTATTGAATTAATAATAGATTTTAAAAGAGTTTGAGAATAAATATCTTTTACACCTTTTGTTCAATTAAAAATAACAGAAATTGTATTTTCAACAGAAATTGAAGAATTAAATATTCCTCCAATTTTAATAGATCATTGTTTTATAGTTTTCTCAATATTTGTTTTTACATTTGATTTAATTAAATCATTAAAATTAATTTTCTTTGAAAATGAAGTATGAATTGTTAACACTGCTTTTTCTTGTTGTATATTAAATTTTTCAAGTGTATTAATTTTTGTTATATCTTT
>JABSQD010000029.1 GCA_013214765.1 Mycoplasmataceae bacterium
TTTGTTTACATCATATTTAACTGAAATTTTATCTTTAGTTTTATTACTGACAACATTTTTTTTATCATAAACATACAGTTTGTATCCTTTATAAAAACACATCGATAAGTTATCTAAATATTCTTCATAAGGAACATCGTCTATCGTTTTATAATTACTAACAAATAACATATAATGAGAATCATCATAATGATGAACTCCTAATCTTAATCCATGTTTTTTGTTATTTAATATATCAATTTCTTCTAATTCATCAAATGCTCTATGAAAAGTTAATTTCATATCTCCTTTAGATCTAATTACTCTCTTTAAGTCTTTATAGTTTATTCTTAATTTTTCATTCTTGTTTTTTAATAAAGATCCAAATACTATTCCTTCTGGATTTATATCTTTTAAATTTTTTATATATTTAATATGGTTATCCATTGTTTTTGTATTATATATAAACGATTCATCCGTATCTCTTATCATAACTCTAACTGGTATAGAAACAGAACTCACAACTTTTTTTACTAAATCTAGCGGCGGTGTTAAGCCACCTCTAAATAAATCTACAACAAGTTCTATTCTATCTGCTCCTGCTTGTTCGATTTTTTTAGCATCTTCTATTGTCCAAGCTATAATTTCTAACTTTATCATAATTATATTATAACTAAAAGAAAAAAAATCATATTAGAATAATCTATTGCTAAATAATAATTTGAAAAAAAATATAAAAAAACAATCAATTTAACTTGATTGTCTAAAATATATATTTTATTTTTCGGAAAGTAATCTTTTAATTTCATTAGCGATTACTTCTGAATCAGGACCAATAACTAATTGATAAGCTTTTTTACCAACTTTAATAGCACCTGTATATCCAATTTTAATAGCTTCATCTTTGTCAAAACTAGAATTATCTTTAACTGTAAGTCTAACTCTTGTAATACAATTTTCAACTTTTTCAATATTTTCTGCACCTACATGTTTAATTGTAGATTTAGCCATTTTTTCTAATTTGGATGATATCTTTCCTTTTCTTTGTTTTTTAGAAAGTTTTGTTTTACCTTTTTTATCTTCTTGTCCTTGTACTAAACCTGCAATATTTCCATTTCTTCCTGGTGTAGATATATTTAATTTTTCTATTAAGAAATAAACTGCCAATCCATTAATAATAAACGCTATCGCTCCAATAATAATCATTTCTAATATTGCTCAATTACCTGCATAAGATAATAAACCAACTTGTCCTCCTATTATTGATAATATAAAGTCAATAGCTCCTGCTGAGAATCCAAATCCAATAGAAATATTTAATAAAACAGTTATCATTCCTCATATTGATGATAATGCTGCATAAGTTACATAAATAAGTGGTGATATAAACATAAATGCAAATTCTAATGGTTCTGTTATACCTGTTAAAAATGCAACTGCTGCTGCTGAACCCATAAATGCTCAAACAGCTTTTTTATGTTCTTTTTCAGATTTTAGAGCTATAGCTATACCAATTGCTGGTAATCCAAACATCATTGTTGGAAAGAAACCTGATTGATACATTCCAATTCTAGCATCTATCAATTGATCAAGACCATCTGCTGCTGATAAAGTTCCAGTTGCTTGTACTAATTCGTATTTATTCATATCAACAAAAAATTCAACTAAACTACCATTAAAAATTCATGATAATTTAGCACCATCCTTTATTAATGAATATGAAATTAAATCTCCTAAAGCAAGTTGTGCTGTATCATTAATTCCTGTTCCAGTAATAAATAATTGTGATCCATTAACTAAAACTGGTGCTTGAAATCAAAAGTATGAGTTAAGAACTTGATGTAATCCAAATGGAATTAATAATCTATTTGCAAATGTATATAATCCTGCTCCAATAGCTGGAACATGAGAAATTCCTAATGAAAAGTAAACAAGTGTAATACTTATTCATGGTCATATAATTGCGAAACCAAATGCAACTAAAATCATTAATACTAAAGTAACAATCGGAACAAATCTTCTTCCTGAAAAGAATCCTAAAGCTGGATGTAATCTAACATTACTAAATCTATCATATAATACTGCTGAAACTAAACCAACTACCATACCGCCAAATACTCCAAAATTTATTAATCATGTTGTTGTGGCTCCTCCTGATAATGCGTCTGTTCTTACAAAAATATTAAGAAATAGAACATCTGAAAAATATTTACTAGATTCTCCAATAGATACATCAGGATTCGTTACTCCTCAAGTTTCTCCTCCTTGACTAGCTCCCATCATATTTCCTGCTGCGTCATAACTAATTGTTAACCCATTACCTAAATTTACATTTTGATATAAAAGAGTCGACATTGAATCTTTATTTTGTGCTAAACCAACAAGAGCAAAATATCCAATTGCAGCAACTAGTGCAACTTCTCCTCTGTTTTCATCAGCAAATCCAAAAGCAATTCCAATACCAAATATAAGCGGTAATCAATCAAACACTTGTTGACCAGGTGTTTGTACAATAAATCCTAATCAATAAGCAAATTGTTCTCCACCATTACCTGCCATATCACCATAAGAACCAATAAATGCACCAATACGCATTAATAAGGCTGCTGCTGGTAAAGTAGCAATAGGAAAAATTAATGATTTACCAATATTTTGTAAAATAGCCATAGGGGCTCATTTTGATTCATTTTTTATTTTTGTCTTTGTTTTTGTTTTTGGTAAATTATTTTTTATCATAATCGTTTTTTTATCCTTTCTATAATATTAAATAAAATATAATTATTATTTTAATCACATATAAATTATATTATATTATATTTATATTAAGAATAAATATATGCTATTGTATATACTAATAGTATTATTGTAATAATATTTAATTTTATGAAAAAATATCACCAACATTTATAATATCTAACTTACAAAAAATATTTGTAGATGTTTTTTTATTTCCTTCAATAGTAATTTCTTTTATATTAATTAATCCATCACCAGTCGCAACTTGAATTCCATCAGAATCTAAAATCATAATTCTTCCTGGTTCATAAGAACAAAATATATTTTCTGATATTACAGCAGAATGGATTTTTATAATTTTTCCATTAATTTTTGATCATGCTCCTGGTTTAGAAGTTAATCCTCTAATTTGGTTTAAAACTTCTTGGGTTTTTTTAGAAAAATCTACTTTTGCATCTTGTTTTTTAATATTCATTCAAAAACTAACTTTTGATTTATCTTGAGGAATAGATTTTTCTCCATCATTAATTTTAACTATACTTAAAGCTGTTTTTTCAAAAATCAAATTAGACATCTTATCAAATAAAGTATCTACTGTATCATCTATATTTATTTTTATTTCATATTGAGAGTAATAATTACCAGCATCCATTTCTGAAATCATTTCCATAATAGAAATTCCTGTTTTTTTCTTTCCATTAATAATAGCTCAATGTATAGGTGCTCCTCCCCTACCTTCAGGAAGTAAAGAACCATGTATATTTAATGATTTAAATTTTGGTAATGATAATATTTCATCAGATAAAAACTGACCAAATGCACATGTAATTATATAATCAAATTTATATTTTTTTAATTCATTGACATCTTTGTTAATTGACGAAGTTTTAATTATATTTAATTTATTTTTTTGTGCTAATTCTGCCACAGGAGAAGGTTGTAAGATAGAATGAGACCTTCCTATTTTTTTATCTGGATTAGTAACAACAACCATTATTTTAATATTTTCATGATTTATTAAAGATTGTAATGCTGCCGCTCCTATTAAAGGAGTTCCTAAAAATGCTACTTTTATCATAATTTATTTTTTCCTTCTTAAAAACATATTTTATATTTTGATTTTATCATTATATTCTTATAATAATTTTATTTATTATTTTAAAATTTTATATTTTTTAACTTTTGAAGAATTGCAACCATTAACAAAGTATCATATTTACAATATTTAAGCATATCATTTCTAATATTTTTTCATTCAATATCTCCTTCTATTGAATTACTTCTTAATCATTTTTTTGCTTGAGCAGAAGATTGATCTCCTTTTTGAACATTATTAAGATTTTTATAATTAATTTTTGGTTCGAAATGGGGACCCACAGCTTTAATAGATGAAGAACCATGTAAATCTTTATGATAATAAAATTTAAATTTGAATGTTTCTTCTAAATCAACTGTTTCATCATGAACTTTCATTAATATATTATATTGATTATCATTTAATAAATCATAATCCATTTCCTTAATTATAGATTTTTCAAAAGACATATTTCAAGAAACATAAACACCTTCTCCGTATTCTAAAAACACATTAGAAAACTCTACTCAAAAATCTTTAGTAAATCCTTCTTTTTTTTCTACTAATCATTCTTTATGAAAAATATTTTTTCCTGTTTCTCAATTAAAATCAGTAGGATCAGTAATGATATGAACTGAAAATTGATAAGGAACTTGTTGATATGGTCTTGTTCTCTCAATTAAAGGATTAGCAAGATTAGCCGTTTCGAAATCATACATATATATAGGACCATTTTTATATTTTGATAATTCTTGTTTGATTCCTTCGGTATGAAGTAAAGATTCTTCTAAATTTACAAAATGTTTTTGAATTAAGGTTTTATATTTCAATTCTCTTGGTTTAGATTTTAAAAATAAATTAATGTATTTTTGAGTATTTTGTTCATCGTTAGAATCCACATTCATATATTTAGGAGTAATTATTGATATTGGAGTTTCTTGAATAGTTTTAATATTTTTATTATTAAATAATTCAAGTTTATTTGATATTTTAAAATTTTTAATATCAAAAATAGAATCTTTTTCTTCTACTCCATTTATTTTTAATACTCAAGGCATATAATCAGATTTCAAAAAATCTCAGTTTCTTTTTTCTAAACCTGTTATTGGAGCTTTATCTAATAATTGAATATTTTTTATCTTTTCTAATATTTTATTAAAATTATTTACATATTGAATTCTTTCTATATCGTCAAAAAAATCTTGAAATGAATTTCAACCTTTTTTAGTAATATTTGCATCTTCACTTAATTCTCCATATCCAAAACCAGCATATAACATTTGTTCCTGGATAGTTCAACTAATATTATTTTTCTTTTGTGGTTTTGCAGTCAAAGTAAGAAAAATTGGAGTTTCAACAAATAATTTAAGTGCCTTTTCAAGCATAGTTAATTTATGATTATGAACATACATACTATCTAAAATTAATAATGTATATTGTCATTTTCAATTAGAATTTATCATTTCTATTAAAGTTTTTTGAAAAAATAAATCTCAAGCATGAATTTCTTTCGGAACTGAAACAGCCTTAACTTCCACAACTTTATATGTGTCTCCTGTTTTAATTAAAATATCTGTTCTAATAAAAAAATTATTATAACCAAATGTAGCTTCGAAAATAATATAATCATCTTCAGATTCTAAAAATTGTTTTGTATAAGCAACATTTTCTAAATTAGTTATTTTATTAATAGTTGCTACTTTATGTTTTGGATACGAACCTTTAGCTCACTCTTCCGCAAATTTTCCAATACCAATACCAGAAATAATTTGATCAGGAATGTCATCTCTTTTTTCTCTAACTTCTGTTTCATCTTTATCATTATCTACAAATCTTCAAGGTGTTAATTTTTCTAATTGCTTCGATTCTTGAGCAGCTAATTGATAATTTTCATTGCAGGTTAATCAAGCAAATACGTCTCCTTTAAGATAATTAAGAAATGCATATTTATTTAAATTTAGCTTTTTTATTTGCTTCATAATTTAATTATAACATCCTAATTTCGGCTAATTTTAATATATAATGTATAAGATAAGAAAATATAAGGAGAGTTTATGGCAAACATTAAATCCAAAGAAAAATCAAGAAAACAAGATGATAAAAGAGAATTGAGAAATAAATCATTAAAATCTGAAATTAAAACTGCTATGAAAAAAGCAAATATTGAAAAAACTTCTGCTACAGTAAATAAAGCTATTAAATTTATTGACAATGCTATTACTTCAGGTGTAATTCATAAAAATAAAGCAAATAGACTTAAATCAAAAATACATTTAATTAAAGCTAAGTAATACTTAAATAAAAAAAGAGTGATATTCACTCTTTTTTTATTTAAGTATTCTCATTCTATTATCTTATATAAATTTTATTTAAATTAATTATATTAACAAAATAATTATTCATTATAA
>JABSQD010000003.1 GCA_013214765.1 Mycoplasmataceae bacterium
ATAGAGGAGATATAATAAATCAAGAAAATTTTGATGAAAAGAGTAGGGAATATGATCCTAAATTAATGATAAAAGCATATCATCAGAGTGTACAAACTATGAATTTATTAAGAGCATTATCAGAAGGAGGTTATGCTGATATTAGAAGAATTGATAAATGGAATTTAAATTTCGTTAAAGAAAATAAATATGGAAAAAATTATTACTTTTGTTAAATTATATTTTGTCAAAGATTAAATTATAGGTTTTAGTTTGAATTGATTGAATAACAAAGATGATCTTTATACTTTGAAAAAAATAATTAAGAAATAAAAATGAATTCTTAATAAAAAAGATTTTGATAAGGTAATTAATTTTCATAAATTAGAAAAAACTTCTTCTTCAGACAAAAACATTTTATTAACATCATTCGAGTATATTCCAACAATATATTCTTATTTTATTAAAAAAAACAAAAACATTGTTATGATGAGGATTGCTAAAATAAAACCAAATTTTTATCATTCATCTGAAATAAAGAATGTGTAAACACCTATAAGGAGTTTATTATATAATTAAATTGTATTAATTTATCAATAAGAAAGGAAAATATAATATGACAAAAATTGCGATTAATGGATTTGGAAGAATTGGAAGACTTGCATTTAGACTTTTAATTGAAGATCCTTCATTAGAAGTTGTAGCATTCAACGATTTAACAGATGCTAAAACATTAGCACATTTATTAAAGTATGATACGGCACATGGAAGATTTAATGGAACAGTAGAGGTTTCAGGAAAAGATTTGATTGTTAATAAAAAACTTATTAAAGTATTTGCTGAAAAAAATCCAGAAAATTTACCTTGAGGAAATTTAGGAATTGATTTAGTTATTGAATCTACAGGTTTTTTTGTTTCTGAAGAAGCTTCAAAAGCACATTTAAAAGCAGGTGCTAAAAAAGTGGTTATTTCAGCTCCTGCTAAAGGAGAACTACCAACAATAGTTTATAATGTAAATCATAAAATTTTATCTTCTAAAGATAAAATTATTTCAGCAGCTTCATGTACAACAAATTGTTTAGCACCTATAGCACAAGTTCTTGATAAAGAGTTTGGATTAGAAGGTGGAATGATGAATACAATTCATGCTTATACAGGAGATCAAAAACTTCAAGATGCACCACATAGTGATTTAAGAAGAGCAAGAGCAGGAGCACAAAATATTGTACCTACTTCAACAGGGGCAGCAGTAGCAGTAGGAAAAGTTTTACCTGAATTACAAGGAAAATTAGATGGATTTGCAATGAGAGTACCTACATTAACAGGGTCAGTAGTAGATTTAACATTCTCAGTTAAAAAGAATGGTATTACTGTTAAGGATATTAATAATGCAATGAAATCTGCTTCAAACGAATCATTAGGTTATACATTAGATCCGATTGTATCGTCTGATGTTATAGGAATTACATATGGAACATTGTTTGATTCATTAATGACAAAACAACTTGATGGACAAAACATGTTTAAAATAGTTACATGATATGATAATGAATTTTCATATGTGCATCAATTAATTAGAACAATTAAATATTTTGTAAAATTATAATTTTATTTATATATTGTAGAATACATTGTTTAAAGACAAGAAGAATTAAATCAATATAATATTGAAAAAGAAATGGAAGCGGAAGTTAACGTTTCTTTTTATTTATAACGTCTTCAGAAGGTTTATATTTTATTATTAATAGCAGTATTTATCATAGGAATGATGCTAATACATATAATTATTTTTTTAAAATAGTTAAAAGGAAGAGGAGACGAAAATAAATAATGAATGAAAGAAAATTATTTTTAAAATTTAGTATAATAATTTTTATTCTTGGCGTATTAATAATTTTGGGAATGTTGGCAGATAGTTATGTATCGATGGCTACCAATATGAAAAATGCAATATCTAGTGGAGATTACACACCAGAACAAATTGAGGGCTTCAGACAAATGATCCATATGGTTAATATGCTTAGTTGTGCATTTATTTTTATGATGATTGGCAGTATTGTTATGATATTGATAAATATTTATGACGTGTACAAAATGTGAGTGTTGGGATTTGATGATGCCCAGGTGTAGAGATTGTAAAAAAATGCATACAGGCTCGAGTCCGCAATGTAGTGATTGTTATTTTGGATTTTAAAAAAAGATAAAAAGAATTTTATATAAAATAATATACTAAAATATTTAGTCTTTTTTATATAACTTTTTTTATAAAGTTTTGATAAATATCATATGCTTTTATAAAATCTTCTCATTTTGCGTTTTCATTATATTGATGTTCTGTCATTGGAGTATCCTTAAAATAGGGACCATAAGCGACAATGTTTTTCATTGCCCTAGCATATGTGGCACCACCAGAAGATAATGGCTTTTCTTTACTTCCAGTAACTTCTTCATAAGATTCCATCAAATTTTTAATTAAATTAGATTCTTTAGAAATATATACTCTTTGCAAAAAATCATAATGTTCAAATGTTAAATTTGGATACATTTTTAATTTTTCTAATATAATCTTTTTAAGTTCTTTGGAATTAGTAGTATTAGGTACTCTTAGGTCTAATGCTATTTCACTTTTTTTATCATCAATATTAATTGTTGCCAAATTTACAGTTAACTCTGAATCATCATCTTTAAATAATTTATTAAATAATGAAATCCCATTTGTTTCATTATTTATTTCTTTTTTAATAAATTTTATTAATTGATTATTTGATTCGAATCTATTTATTAATTTTATAATTGCGTTTTCTCCTTTGTGAGGTTCCATGGCATGAGCTGCTTTTCCTTCGGAAGACAATATAGTTCCATCAATATTTGTATATTTAGCACTATCAGGAACAACATTAAGAGCTGCTCCAGCATTAATTGTGAATTCATTTGATGGCTTTCCAATAATTTTAAATTCTCAAAGTTCTCTTTCGGAATATGTCACTGGAAATAATGCATCAGGTGTAAAACCGAATGTGGGAATTTCTTGTTTGTCAGATTTATATTTTTCGACTCCTCTTCAAAAAGACTCCTCATCAGTAGGGAAAATTAATCTGATTCTTTTTTTAAGTTTTACACTAGATTCTTTAAGTTCTTTCATTAAATAAAAAACCAACATAACAGGTCCTTTATCATCTTGAGTTCCCCTTCCTTTTAATAATCCATCTTCAAAATTTAATTCAAATGGTGGAGTTTGTCATTTAGAAATATCTTCACCAGGTGGAACAACATCAAGGTGACCTAAAATTCCTATCATTTCAGTTCCTTGACCCATTTCTATATAACCATAATATCCTTTTGGTTCAATATAAGTTCTAAACCCTTCTTCTTTTCCAAGACTAATCATGTAATCTACTGCATTAAATAATTCTTTTGTTGGATAATTATTTACATCTTCTAAATAAGATTTTATTTTAATTAAACCTTTTAAATCTTTTATAAAGTTATTTTTATTTTTTTCTAAATAATTCATAATTATTTTAATTATACTATTTCAATATATATATTTAAATATAAATATTAATAAGAAAATGATTTTCTTTTATAATTAAAATAAGAAAAGGAAAATAAAATGAATAAAAAAACTTTACAAGATTTATCAAACATTGAAGGGAAGGTTGTATTAACAAGAGTTGATTTTAATGTACCGATTAAAGAAGGAGTTATTACAGATACGAATAGAATATCTGCTGCACTACCTACAATTCAATATTTATTAGATAAAAAATCTAAAGTTGTATTGTTTACTCATTTAGGAAGAATTGATTCTGAAAAATCAAAAGATTCTAAATCAGTAAAAATTATTGCACAAAAATTAGTTGAATTATCAGGATGAAAAGTTAAATTTATTTCTGAGACTAGAGGAAAAAAACTTGAAGAAGCCATTTCTAATATGAAAAATAGCACGATTATTATGGTTGAAAATACTAGATTTGAAGATGTAGTTAATGGAAAAATTGTAAAAAACGAATCTAAAAATAACTCTAAACTTGGAAAATATTGAGCTTCATTAGGTGATGTGTTTGTGAATGATGCATTTGGTACTGCACATAGATCTCATGCTTCGAATGTTGGAATCGCTTCTAACATTAAAGAATCATCAATTGGATTTTTGATTGAAAAAGAAATTAAGTTTTTACATAATACAATTTCAAATCCCAAAAGACCATTTGTTGTTTTATTAGGAGGTGCTAAAGTTTCAGATAAAATTAATGTTATTGAAAAATTAGTTAAAAAAGCGGATAAAGTAATTATTGGTACGGCTATGTGCTATACATTTCATTTGGCTATGAAAAAAAATATTGGAAATTCTTTAGCAGAACCAAATAGTGTTAATTTAGCTAAAAAATTAATGAAAAAATATGGTGATAAATTAATCATTACTAAAGATTCAAATTGTTCACCTACATTTGCGGATGTAAAAGGAGAAATTCATGATGAAGTTCCAAATGGAATGATAGGAATGGATGCTGGTCCAAAAACAATAAAATTAGTTAAAAAAGAATTAAAAGGTGCAAAAACAGTTGTTTGAAATGGTCCATTTGGAGTTTCAGAATTTGATAATTTTAAATATGCTACACAAACAATTGCAAAAACAATAGCAAAACTTAAAGGAGCAACAACGATAATCGGCGGAGGAGATTCAGCTGCTGCTGTAATTAGTATGGGATTATCTGATAAATTTTCACATGTCTCAACAGGCGGAGGTGCATCAATGGAATTTTTAGAAGGTAAAGTTCTTCCGGGAATTGATGTAATTCAAGAAAAATAATGAATTTATTTCAAAAAATAACAGGCAGAGCTGAAGTTTCGGATTTTACAGAAAGATTATTACCTTATCTTTCGAAAAATGAAAAAATAGTTAAAGTATTTAAATTTTGAACAGATGAGGTTGTATTGACAGACAAGGGAATTTATCATTGGAATCAAAAATTTATTTATGGTAAAAAAAGAAATTTTATATTTATTAAAAAAGAAATATTAATAGGAAACTCCATTGAAGAAGCTGGAATATTTAATTTATCAAATAATATAATTATATTGACAAGAAATCCTAATTTAGATATAAAAATTAAACTTAGAAAAATCGATAAAGAAATTGCTATTAAATTAGCAAATTTAATAAAAGAGAAAATATTATAAAGGAGTATATTATGAGAAAACCAATTATTATAGGAAATTGAAAAATGAATAATGGACCTGAAAAGGCTCATCTATTTTATCATGATTTAGAAAAATTAATGTTAAATAAAGAAGTTGATATTGATTGAGCAATTGCAGCACCAATTATTTCAATGCCATCATTAATGATGCAAACAGAAGATGGTTTGTACATTCCTTTAGCAGCACAAAATGTTAATGAGAATGATTCAGGAGCATTTACTGGAGAAGTTTCGATATCAATGTTACAAGAATATGGAACTGAATATGTAATCATTGGACATTCCGAAAGAAGAGAAATGTTTAATGAAACCAATTCATCAGTAAATGCAAAGGTTAAAGCCATTATAAAATCATTTACTTCAGAAGATGATTACATAATTCCAGTTGTTGCTTTTGGAGAAACAGAGGAACAATTTAATGCAAATAAAACAGCATTAGTTGTTAAGAAACAATTGAATGAATGTTTAAAAGGATTAGATGCAGATGATGTTAAAGAAATTGTTATAGCATATGAACCAATTTGAGCAATTGGAACAGGTAAAACAGCAACTCCTGAGCAAGCACAAAAAATTTGTAAATTATCAAGAGATATTATTGCAGAAATGTTTGGTAAGGAAACAGCTGATGAAATCAGAATTCAATATGGAGGTTCTATGAAACCAGAAAATATTAATGAATTAATGAAACAGCCTGATATTGATGGAGGATTAGTTGGTGGAGCTTCATTAGAACCAGAATCGTTTTTTAAATTAATTACATTTAATAAATAAATATTCATGGATAAAAGAATCTTTATATAAAAACAAAAATAATAAATTTTAAAATTCAATCAATAATGGAAAGAGTTGAAAAAGAAAAAGGTGAATAAAGTAAAATTTCTGTTTAAAACATTCCTTATTTAAGGAATGTTTTATATATAATTTAATTATGAATACACTCCTAATAAATATTGCAATTAATTTTGTTTTATTAATTCCATTAATTGTAGTTTATGGAATTCAAGAAAAAAATAATAGAATTAAACATATTATTGTTACTTTTTCTGGTCCAGATGGTTTAACAAGACAAATTCCTGTCAAGATAGGTTTTTCTTGGACCATTTTCTTTTTTCAACAATGAGCCTTATTGTTCAGGGGTCAATTTATAGAATTTTTAATTTTATTTTTTGTTGGTTCAACACTGTTAACACTTTCAATATTATCATTAGGAGGATTCAATATAGACTCAACTACTCCTCCGCCCTTTGAGGAATTAGCTAAAAATGCTAATGCTTGAGAATGAATGGGATATATAACTTTTCTTTTATCATATACTGCTTTATCTTATTATTATATTTTGTTTGGAAACAAAATGAGATTAAGATCTTTGTATAAAAAAGGTTATTCATTTGATAATGGACAAAATGAAAATGTTGAAGATATTTATAATTATATTGGCGAAAAATCAAAGATGAAAGATTCTGAATTAAAACCAGGACAAAAACAAGGGAAAACGCATACTTATGTTGTTCCTGATTTTAACTCTTTAGATAAAGATGAAGATATGTATGATTATTCTAATCTAACTTTACACGATATAAGATTACGTCTTAAATCTGATGGAATACCATTTTCTTCAGAAGATACTAGAGAAGAATTAATGGAGTTAATTGAAAAATTTATTATTATTCCTGAAAAACAAAAAGAAAAAGAAAAAAAAGAAATAATTGAAAAGTCTAAATATGCAAAAAAAACAATTGAAGAATTAGTAGAGGAACTTGATAAAGAAAAAATTAGTTACAAAAATACAATGAATAAAAAACAATTAATTGAGTTGTTAGAAGAAAACAAATCTAAATAAAATTATATTTATTTTGGTTTAGTTTTATAATTAATATACATTATAAAATAGGAGATAATATGAAAAAACCAGTAGCGTTAGTTATATTAGACGGTGTTGGAGAATCAAAAGCATACAAGGGAAATGCTGTAACTCTTTCAAACACACCAAATTTAGATAAATGGACTAAAGAATTTCCTCACATTCTTTTGAATGCATCTGAGGAACCTGTAGGTTTACCAAAAGGACAAATGGGAAATTCTGAAGTTGGCCATATGAATATAGGAGCTGGTAGAACAGTTTATCAATCATTACCGTTAATTACAAAAGATATTAATGATGGAAATGTAAAAACTAATAAATTTCTTATTAAAGCAATTAAACATGCAAAAATTAATAATTCAAAAATAAATATTATTGGATTACTTTCAGATGGAGGAGTTCATTCTCATATTAACCATATAATCGGAATTGCAAATGTTGCAAAAGAACATGGAATTAAAGTTGTTTTACATGCTTTTTTAGATGGAAGAGATGTAGATCAAAAATCTGCCATAAAATATATTAAATTAATCGAAGATGTAGGAATTGAAATTTCGTCATATTCTGGAAGATTTTATGGAATGGATAGAGATAAAAGATGAGAAAGAATTCAACAAGCATTAGATGTCATCATAGATAGAAAAGGACAATCGGTTAAATGTGGTAGTTCACTAGTGAAAATGGAATATGATAAAGGAATTACAGATGAATTTTTTACACCATCTTTCATAGAAGGAACAGAACCTATAGTTGAAAATGATTCAGTATTATTTATTAATTTTAGGCCAGATAGAATTAGAGAAATATCTCATGCTTTAGCTGGATCGAATTTTGATGTAACTGGATATGATTTTATTCCTACACAAAAAAAATTGAATAATTTATATTTTTTATCAACAAGAGAATATGCCGGAATTGAAGTAGATATTATGTATCCGCCAATTAGAATAAAAAACCTTATTGGAGAAGTTCTTCAAAAAAATAATTTAAAACAAGTTAGAGCAGCTGAAACAGAAAAATATCCACATGTTACATTTTTTATGGATGGTGGAGAAGAAATTTCTAAATCATTAGAAACAAGAATTTTGGTCAATTCACCAAAAGTATCTACATATGATTTAGAACCAGAAATGTCATGTAGACCATTAACTAAAAAAATATTAGAAAATTCCGATGGGCAAGATGTATTTTTGATTAATTTTGCACAACCAGATATGGTAGGACATACAGGTTCTGTTAAGGCAGTTATTAAAGCAATAGAAGTTGCTGATGAAATGTTAGAAAAATTATACAATAAGATTGTTATCGAAATGAAGGGAGTGTTATTAATTACTTCTGATCATGGAAATGCTGAAAAAATGATTAATGAAAATGGAAGTGTTTGTACAACACATACAACTTCTCCAGTTAAATTAATTATCACTGATAAAAATGCTGTTTTTAAAGAGGAATTTACTGATGTAAATAACATAAAAGCAAAATTAGGTGATTTAGCTCCTACGATTTTAAAATATGCTGGAATAGAAAAACCAAAAGAAATGACAGGAAATGTTCTTATTAAATAATTTTTAATAAATCTGAAATTTTAACTATTTTTTTGATTTTCTTCCTTTGCTTTAAAAGAAATATAGAGTATAATATTAAGGATAAAATATTAATATTAATGAGAGGAAATTAATTATATATGTCAAAAATTACAAAAATTTATGCAAGACAGGTTATTGATTCGAGAGGTAATCCTACTGTTGAAGTGGATGTTTATACAAAAAAAGGAAACCTTGGTAGAACAATAGTTCCTTCAGGAGCATCAACAGGAACAAGAGAAGCTCTTGAATTAAGAGATGGTGGAAATAAGTGAATGGGTAAATCTGTTCAAAAAGCAGTAGATAATGTAAATAAAATTATTTCGCCAATTATAATTGGTATGGAAGCAGAAAATCAAAAAGGTATTGATGCTAAAATGCTTGAATTAGATGGAACTGAAAATAAAGATAATCTTGGAGCAAATGCAATTCTTGGCGTTTCAATGTCAGTAGCACATGCAGCAGCAAAAGATTTAAAAATTCCATTATGGAAACATTTTAATAAAATGACAATTGATAATAAGGTGTCATTACCTGCTCCAATGTTAAATGTTTTAAACGGTGGAGAACATGCTGATAATTCAGTAGATTTTCAAGAATTTATGATTTTTCCATTAGGAGCTCCTACATTTATAGAAGCTTTAAGATGATCATCAGAAATTTTTCATCATTTAGCAAAATTATTAAATAAGGCAGGTTTAGATACTGCTAAAGGTGATGAAGGAGGATTTGCTCCAAATATGAAAAACAATGAAGAACCATTAAAATTTATTGTTAAAGCTATTAAAAAAGCAGGATATGTTCCTGGGAAAGATATATATATTGCATTAGATCCTGCAGCATCAGAATTTTATAATGTAAACACTAAAATGTATGAATTAAAAGGCGAAGGTGTTTCATTAACATCAGAGCAAATGGTTAAATATTATGAAAAATTAGTTTCCAAATATCCAATTGTTTCTATTGAAGATGGAATGGCTGAACAAGATTGAGATGGATTTAAGTTAATGTCAGATAGAATGCCCAAAATTCAAATTATGGGTGATGATTTATTTGTTACTAATAAAAAAATTCTTGCTGAAGGTATTGAGAAGAAAATTTGTAATTCAATTTTAATTAAGGTTAACCAAATTGGTACAATTACTGAAACAATTGAAACAATTGAATTAGCTAAAAAAAATGATTATACTTGTGTAACTTCACATAGATCAGGAGAATCGGAAGATTCAACAATTGCGGATTTAGCTGTTGGGTTAAATACTAAACAAATAAAAACAGGATCAATGTCAAGATCTGAAAGAATTGCTAAATATAACCAGTTAATTAGAATTTCGGAAGAAATGAATACTTTTCATGGAAAAAAATCATTGAATATTAAAATTAAATAATGAATAAAATAAAAGAAAGTGATTTTTGTCACTTTCTTTTATAAATTAAATATTAAGGAGTAATAATAATGATTAAAAAAATTGCAATTTTAACTTCTGGTGGAGATTCTCCAGGAATGAATAGTGCCATAGAAGCTATAGTTAATGCTGCTATTAAAAAAAAATTAGAGCCTTATTTAGTGTATGAAGGATATCTAGGTTTGGTAAATGGTGATTTTAAGAAAGTTGAAAAAAAAGATGTTAAATTTATTGGGAACAAAGGTGGAACAATAATTTATTCGGCAAGATTTCCAGATTTTAAAAAAATCGAAGTTAGAAAAAAAGCCATTTCCGAAATGAATAAAAAGGGCATTGATGCATTGGTTGTTATTGGTGGCGATGGTTCTTATATGGGGGCAGCTAAATTAACTGAAATGGGAATTAAAACAATTGGATTACCTGGAACAATTGATAATGATATTTCTTCTACAGATTTTACAATTGGATTTCATACTTCATTAAATACTATTGTTGAAGTAATTGACAAAATAAGAGATACAGCCGAATCTCATAAAAGAGTTAAAATAATTGAAGTTATGGGAAGATATTGTGGAGATTTAGCAATTAATGCTGCGATTGCAACAGGAGCAGAAATTTTATCAACTTCTGAACGAAAACTTTCTGAAGATGAAATTATTAAACAAACTAAAAAATTAAGAGAAGAAGGAAATAGATCAATTATTATTATAGTTTCAGAACATTTATACAATGTGTCAGAACTTTCTAAAAAAATAGAATTAAAAACAGGTATCGAAACTAGATCAACAATTATTGGTCATTCTCAAAGAGGAGGTATACCAATTGCAGAAGATAGAATTCTTGCAAAAAGAATGGGAATTTTCGCAGTTGATAGTCTTATAGCTGGAGAAACAGGAGTAGCAGTTAACTTAATTGACAATAAATTATCTACAAAAAATATATTAGAAATTATAAAAATGAAAAGATTACCAAGAAAGGAATTATTTAATCAATACGATTTGATTAAATAGAAAATAAAATTATGAAATTACAAAATACATTAATTAAAAAAATAAAAATTGTTTCTACAATGGGACCCACATTCGAAGAAGAAAATATGATTCAAGAAATGTTTTTGAAAGGGGTTAATGTCGTAAGGCTTAATACATCTCATGGAGATTATGAAGAACATGGAATGAGAATTGAAAGAGTTAAAAAAATAAGAAAAAAAATGGATTTACCAATTTCAATTTTGTTAGATACTAAAGGACCTGAAATTAGAGTTCATAGTATTAAAAATAAAAAAATGATTGTTAAACAAAATCAAGAATTAATTATTAAATATAAAGAAGAAATAAAAGGAGAAAATGGAGTATTTTCAGTTACTTATAAAGACTTAGGTTCTTCAGTTAAACTAGGTCAATTAATTATGGTCGATGATGGAAAGTTGACATTAAAAGTTAGTTCAATTAATGAAAAAAAAGGAGAAGTTAAAGTAATTTCGCAAAATAATCATTATATTGGAACTAAAAAAGCTGTTAATGTACCAGGAGCAGATTTAACACTTCCTTTTATTGCAAAGCATGATGAAAATTTTATTAAATGAGGAATTAAACAAGGTATTGATTTTGTTGCTGCTTCATTTGTTAGTCATGGAAAAAATCTTGATGAATTAAGAAAATTATTAGATGACAATGGAGGAAAAGAAGTTATGATTATGTCTAAGATAGAATCTTTAAAAGCTATTGAAAATCTAAATGAAATTATTATTAAATCAGATTCAATCATGTTAGCAAGAGGAGATTTAGGAGTAGAGATTCCATATTTTGAAGTTCCGTTTTATGAAAAACTTATTATAGATAAATGTAGAGCATGAGGTAAACCAATTGTAATCGCAACACAAATGTTAGATTCAATGATGGATAATCCAAGACCAACAAGAGCGGAAGTTACTGATGTATATTTTGCTTCGATATCAGGGACAGATGCAACAATGCTTTCAGGAGAGTCAGCATCAGGAAATTTTCCTAAGGAATCAGTTGAAACTATGTGTAAAATTAATTCAGAAGCTGAAAAGAATTTTAATTATTTAAGAGCTTTTGAATCAGCATATGCATTTGTGGAATCTAGAAATGCTGAATCAGCATATTTAGTAGCTAAAAAAGCTTTAACTTCTGATGTTAAATATATTTTAGCTTTTTCAGAAAAAGGAAGATTAGTCAAAGCTCTTTCAAGATTTAGACCTAATGCGATAATTATTGGATTAATTAAAGACAAAAAAGAAATTAATAAATTTGGAGTTCACTATGGAGTTTATGCCCATCATCAAGTTGAACATTCTATATTTAATAATGATATTTCAGTTATCTCATTAGCTAAAAAATTAGGTTTAACAAAAGGACAAAAATTTGTTGTTACTAATAAAAAAGAATTTAGAACATTAAGAGTTAAATAATAAATTACGATTATTTTTATTTGTTTTATAATTATTATGTGAATTTATATACAACAAGATTATAAAAAAATAATTTTATAAGGAAAATAAATTATGGAAAAAATATATATAAAGAAAATAAACAAAGAAATTGAAATAGATTCTTGAAGCGAAACTAATAAAGTAGCATTAGAAGTTATTTCTAAATTTTTAATAAAATCTAATTTATCATATTCAATTATTAATTCAAACATAGATGAAAATGGTTTTTGAATAGATTTTTTAGTTAAAAAAAATATTTCAGAAAACTCTCTTCCTTTATTAGAGGGAAAAATTAAAAAAGAATTTTCAAAAGACATAAAAGTAAATTCTAAATTACCAACAACAATAATAAAAAAATTAAAACTTAGAGGTGTTTCAGGACTAACATTAAAAAATGATTCAATAGGAAATAGAATTTTTGGTTTTGCAACTATTGATGAAATTCAATTTAAATCTAAATTACTAGAAATAGAAGAAAGAGAACAAAGGGACCATAGAAAAATTGGTAAAGAATTAGATTTATTTTATATTGATGAGCTTTCAGGAAAAGGTCTTCCAATTTGGCTTGAAAATGGAGTTATTTTAAAAAAACAAATTAAAGATTATATTTGAAAACAAGAAGAAAAATATGGTTCTAGTCAAATAGAGACTCCAGTTCTTGGTTCAATTGATTTGTATAAAACATCAGGACATTATGAACATTATAATGAAAATATGTTTCCTGAAATGAAAATTGAAAAAAATGAAACATTCATTTTAAGACCAATGGCATGTCCACACCATGTTCTTATTTATAGGAGAAAACCTAGATCTTTTAGAGATTTACCAATAAGATTTGCAGAAAATGTTAAACAATATAGATATGAACATTCAGGTTCTTTAATTGGGCTTGAAAGAGTTAGAGCAATGGAATTAACAGATTCTCATATTTTTTTAAGAGAAGACCAACTTAAAAATGAGTTAAAAAAAGGATTTAATTTAATTCAAGAAACATTAACAAAATTCAATATTGAAATAGATTATATTGAATTAGCATTATATGATCCGAATAATTTAGATAAATATCATGGTGATGAAAAATTATGAAAGAAATCTCAAAAAATATTAAAAGAATTTTTAAACGAGCAAAAAATTAAATATGTTTCAATGGAGGGAGAAGCTGCTTTTTATGGACCTAAAATTGATGTTCAAATTAAAACAGCTTTAGGACATCAAATAACAGTTTCGACAATACAAGTTGATTTCTTACTTCCTGAAAAATTCAATTTAGAATATATTGATTCAAATAAAGAAAAAATTAGAACAATAATGTTACATAGAGGATTAATTGGAACTTATGAAAGATTCATTTCTGTTTTACTCGAACAAACAAAAGGAGATCTTCCAATGTGACTTGCTCCACAGCAAGCAATAATTTTGCCAGTTAATAATAAAGCTCATTTAAATTATGCTAAGAAAGTTTTTGAAGAATTAAAAAAATCAGGAGTAAGAGTAAAACTTGATGATTCAGATGAAAGATTATCTAATAAAATAAGAAAACACCAACAAACAAAAATTAAAACACAAATAATTCTTGGTGATAACGAAATGAAAAATAAGACAGTATCATTTAGATATTATGGACAAGAAGAAACAAAGACACTTTCTATAAAAGACATAATTAAAATATATAAAACTGAATAGTTAAAATTAATTAAGATACCATTGGGTATCTTTTCTTTTATTTTTTATATTTTTTACACAATGTATATTTGAGGAGAGAAAAAATGGAAGATATAATATTATATTTCTCATGTAAATATTTTGGTGAATGAGAAAGAATTTACAATGCTTTAGAAAAACAAGAAGATATTGATTTTGAGGAAATTAAAAGATTAAAAAATAAATATAAAGGAATGTATACAACAGTATTAAGTAATGATTATCCTTTGGAATTGAAACATATAGATAGACCACCATTTGCATTATTTTTCAAAGGAAATAAAGATCTTTTAAATAAGAAGAATAAAATGTGATATTTTGGTAGTTACTATAATAGTTTATATGATAAAACAATTTTAAAACATAAAGATGATTTTTTAAAGAACGAATTAGTAATAGTTACTGGTTATACAAATGATTTTGAAAGAAAGTTTATAGATAATGCAAAACCAAAAAATTGAATAATTATAAAAGATTCAGGAATTGATTCATATATAAATATGTCAAAAATTGAGGAAGATTTTTTGTCAAAAACAAATTTAATTATTTCTGAATATCCAGATAAAGTAATTCCATCGCCTTATACTTGGAAAATATCAAATAAAATTAAATCAGGAATAAGTAGTGGCATGTTCTTAATTAATACTTTAAAAGAAAAAATGACATTTAAATTAATTGCAGATACAATTGATGAAAAAAAAGAAATATTTTGTTTTGATAAAAATATTGATAATAAATCTCATAATCAAATTTTGATAAGTAAGGGTGCTTATGCTATAAATGATATAAAGGAAATTAAGAAACATGGCTAAAAATTTATTAATTGTTGAATCACCAAATAAAATTACTAAACTAAAATCTTTTTTAGGAAAAGAATGAGAAGTAATATCATCAATTGGACACATTAGAGATCTTGCTACTTGAGGGACAAGATTAAGATTAGGATTAGATTTAGATACAATGGAACCTGAATATATTTCGTTAAAAGAAAAAAAAGAGGTAATTACAGATATTATTAAAGAAACAAATTCTGCAACTAATATATATCTTGCAACAGATCCAGATAGAGAAGGAGAGGCAATTGCTTTTCATATTTCGGAAATTATTGAAAATGATAAAGCAAAAATATTTAGAATAACTTTTAATGAAATTTCTAAAGAATCAGTATTAGAAGCAATTAAGAATCCAAGAGATTTAAATAAAGATTTAATCCATTCTCAAGAAGCTAGAAGAATATTAGATAGAATAATTGGTTTTAGACTTTCTTATTTAACAAATAAGAAAATATCAGCTAAATCATCAGGAAGGGTAAAATCTTCTGTTTTAAAATTAATAATAGATAGAGAAAATGAAATAGAAAAATTTGTACCTGATATTTGATGAACAATTGAAGGAAAATTATCAAAAGATGAATCATTAATTAATGTTGATTCAGAAAAATTTTCTGAATTAAAATATAAAAATAAAAAAGAATCAATAAAAACTTTATCTAACCTTACGGGTAAATTTGATTTTGTTAATAGAAAAGAAACAAAAAGAATAATTAAGCCACCTCATCCATTAGAAATGGCAACATATTTAATGGGAATGTATAGTTCTTACAATACGCCTAATGGTTCTGCGACATTTGCATCACAATCTTTATATGAAAAAGGATTAATTACATATCCTAGAACCGATTCAAAAAGAATTTCTTCAAAGGAATTTATTAAATCAGTTGAAAAATATGTAAATAATAATTTTGGTCAAGAATATTATCAGGGTGTTCCTATAATAAAAAATAAAAAAAATAGTCAAGATGCTCATGAGGCAATTAGACCTGTAGATATTAATAAAATACCTTCATCAATTGTAGGTTTGAAAACAAATGAAAAGAGAGCATATACTTTAATATGAATGACTACAATTAAATCATTTATGATTGATGGTAATAATAAAATTGTTAAAGATATATATAAAGATGGGGAAGAGTTTTTTAGTTATAAACGTTCATATCCTTTTGTTCCGGGATTTAGAATCGCTGATGGAATTAAATCTTCTGATGAAGTTAAAGAAAAACAATTAATTAATATTGATATAAAAAAAATTGAATCAATTGAACATTCGACACAACCACCCGGAAGATATAATCCTTCTTCATTAATAAAATTAATGAAAGAAGTCGGGATTGGTAGACCTTCAACATATTCTGGAGTAACATCAGGATTGATAGGGTTTGGATATCTTGTAAAAAATGGAGGAGCTTTAAAACCAACTCCAATAGCACAAGAAGTAAATGATTTATTACAAAATTATTTTAAAGATATTGTTAATGAAAAATATACTGCCGATATGGAAATATCTTTAGATAAAATATCTTTAGGATCAGTTAATTCAAGAAAATATCTTAAAGAATTTTGAGCAGAGTTTGGACCAAGAGTTGAAAAAGCAGATGAAATAATTCCTAAAAAACCAATTATTTATACAGGAAGAGATTGTTCAGAATGTGAACTTGATGGTAAATTAATTATTAAAAGAGGTAGATACGGAGAATTTATTGCTTGTGATAAATTTCCAGATTGTAAATATTCTGAAAATTTAAAACCGAAACCAATTCCAAAAGAAACAGAAAAAATATGTCCTGAATGTGGAAGTAAACTTGTTATTAGAGAAGCTAATAAAACAAAAAATAAATTTATAGCATGTTCATCATTTCCGAGATGTGATTTTATTTTTCCTGAAGAACAAGCTATTGAAGTTTTGGTTGATTTAGGAGAAATCACTATTGAACAAAAATTAGTAAGAATTGAAAAGAATGAAAAAAGAAAAAAAAGAGAAAAAACTAGAGAATTAATGCTCAAACTTGAAAATGAAGAACAAGAAAAAAAGGATTCTATTGATAAAAATAAAACAAAATAATATTATTTAATATTAAAACGAACAATAATATGTTCGTTTTTTAATTTATGTTTTCCTTATCTAAAATTCATTTTAATTATTATTTATGGTATTCTTATTATGATTTAAAATAATAATTTTTATACACTGTAAAAGTGGTAAAATAATAATAATAATAATAAATTACAACATAAGGAGAAAAAGGAAAATATGCCTACAATGAACCAACTTGTTAGAAAAGGTAGAAAGACTAAAGTTAAAAAGTCTAAAACACCAGCACTTCAAACAAGAAGAAATACATTAAAAAATAAAACGATACCTCATTCATCTCCGCAGATGAGAGGAGTTGCAACAAGAGTTGCAACAATGACACCCAAAAAACCTAATTCTGCTTTAAGAAAATATGCAAGAGTAAGGTTGACTAATGGACAAGAAGTTAATGCCTACATTCCAGGTGAAAAGCATAATTTACAAGAACATTCAGTTGTTTTAATAAAAGGTGGTAAAATAAAAGATTTACCCGGTGTAAGATATAGAGTAATTAGAGGTACATTAGATACTTCAGGAGTAGAAGGAAGAAATAAATCTAGATCTCTATATGGTACAAAAAAACCAAAAACATAAAAAATAATTAGAAGGAGAAAATAATGTCAAGAAAAGGACAAGCACCAAAAAGACTAGTATTACCAGATCCAGTTTATAATTCAGAAATAATTACAAAGTTAATTAATAATATTATGTTAGAGGGTAAAAAAGGTACAGCTCAAGATATTTTATATTCGGCTTTTAAAAGAGTTGAAAAAGATACGGGTGAAAAAGCACTTGATATTTTTAATAAAGCCATGGATAATATCATGCCATCATTAGAATTAAAAGTTAGAAGAGTTGGAGGATCGAATTATCAAATTCCAATTGAAGTATCTGAGAGAAGAAGAAAAATTCTTGCTTTAAGATGATTAACAAGTTATGCAAGGCTAAGAAACGAAAGAACAATGGAAGAAAGATTAGCAAAAGAAATTATTGATGCGTCTAACGAAACAGGAGCATCATTTAAGAAAAAAGAAGATATACACAAACAAGCAGATGCAAATAAAGCATTTGCTCATTTTAGATGATAAGGAAAATAAAAAAATATGTCTACAAGAAAAGAACCTATTAATATGTTTAGAAATATCGGTATCATGGCTCATATTGATGCTGGTAAAACAACTGCAACAGAAAGAATTTTATATCATACAGGTAAATTACATAAAATTGGCGAAACTCATGATGGCGAATCACAAATGGATTGAATGGAGCAAGAGAAAGAAAGAGGAATTACAATTACTTCTGCAGCTACAACAGCTAAATGAGGAGAATATAAAATTAATATTATTGATACTCCAGGTCATGTAGATTTTACAGTTGAAGTTGAAAGATCTTTAAGAGTTTTAGATGGAGCAGTAGCTGTTCTTGATGCCCAAGCTGGTGTTGAACCTCAAACCGAAACTGTTTGAAGACAAGCTACAAATTACAATGTTCCAAGAATTGTATTTGTTAATAAAATGGATAAAACAGGAGCAGATTTAGATTTTTCTATAAAAACACTTAAAAGTAGATTGGGTGCTAAAGTAGCATCTATTCATGTTCCGATTGGAAAAGAAACAGAATTCAAAGGTTTTATTGATGTTATTGAAATGAAAGCATATACTTTTGATCATAAACCCAATGAAGAATGAGTAGAATCAGAAATTCCTGCCGATTTATTAGAAATTGCTAAAACAACAAGAAAAGAATTAATTGAATCGGTTGTTGAATATGATGAAAATTTTATGATGAAAATTTTAGAAGGGATCGAACCTTCTAAAGAAGAAATTATTGAAGCAATTAGAAAAGCTGTATTGACATCAGAGTTTTTTCCAGTTCTTTGTGGAAGTGCATATAAAAATGTTGGTATTAAACATTTGCTTAATGCTGTAACAGCATTTCTCCCTTCGCCAATAGATATTCCTTCAATTGAAGGTTTAGATATGAATGGGAATAAAATCAACAGAAAATCTGATGATAGTGAACCATTTTCTGCTTTAGCATTTAAAGTTATGACTGATCCATTTGTTGGAAAATTAACATTTTTTAGAGTTTATTCTGGAACTCTAAAGGCTGGGTCATATGTTCAAAATACAACTAAAGGAAAAAAAGAAAGAATAGGACGTTTACTACAAATGCATGCTAATTCAAGAGAAGAAATTAATGGAGTAGTTGCTGGAGAAATAGCAGCAGCTATTGGTTTGAAAGAAACCACAACAGGAAATACTCTTACTGATTTAAATTCACAAGTTGTGTTAGAATCTATGACTTTCCCAGAACCTGTGATTTCACTAGCTGTAGAACCAAAAACTAAAGCTGATCAAGATAAACTTGGATTATCATTAGCTAAATTAGCTGAAGAAGATCCAACATTTAAAACGCATATGGATAAAGAAACAGGTCAAACTATAATTGCAGGAATGGGCGAACTTCATCTTGAAATTATTGTTGACAGGTTAAGAAGAGAATTTAATGTTGCAGCTAATGTTGGTAATCCACAAGTTTCTTATCGAGAAACTCTTACTATTCCTGCTGATGTAGAATCAAAATATATTAAACAATCAGGAGGAAGAGGTCAATACGGTCATGTTAAAATTAAATTTGAACCTTGTCCAGATGAAGGATTTATTTTTGAAGATAAAATTGTTGGAGGTAAAATTCCTAAAGAATATATTTCTTCAATTAAAGCAGGATTACAACAAGCAATGGATTCAGGAGTTATTGCTGGTTATCCAATGATTGATGTTAAAGCAACTCTTTATGATGGTTCGTATCATGATGTAGATTCATCAGAAATGGCATATAAAATTGCCGCATCCAAAGCTCTTAAAAAAGCTGTGATTGAAGCCAAAGCAGTTTTACTAGAACCAATTATGGAGGTTGAAGTAACAACTCCTTCAGATTATTTTGGAGATATTATGGGAGATATATCATCAAGAAGAGGAATTATCCAAGGACAAGAAGAACGTGGAAATGCACAAGTTATTAAATCCAATGTTCCCTTATCAGAAATGTTTGGATATTCAACACAGTTAAGATCAATGTCGCAAGGTAGAGCTGTGTATTCAATGAAATTTTCACATTACAATACATCACCTAAATCAATTGCAGATAAAATTATTATTGCAAGAGGCGGAAAAATAGAAGATTAGAATTGAATTTTATAAAATAAAAACACATTTTAATTAATGTGTTTTTTATTTAATAATTTTATTAAAATAAGTTTTTCTTTGAATATCTTATTTTTTCAATAATTAATTATTAGTTATTAAATTCTAGAATAATTCTTGATTTTTTAAATATGTTTTGTTATATAATTATTAAAGGACATAAAAAATTTTATATTTGGAGGGGTAGTGAAGTCTGGCTAAACACGACTGGCTGTAAACCAGTTCCTTCGGGTTCGGGGGTTCGAATCCCTCTCCCTCCACCATATATTAATGGCCTGTAGCCAAGCGGTAAGGCACCTGGTTTTGATCCAGGTATGCATAGGTTCAAATCCTGTCAGGCCAGCCATTTTATTGTGGTCCCATAGCTCAGTCGGTAGAGCAACTGGCTTTTAACCAGTGGGTCGAAGGTTCAAGTCCTTCTGGGATCACCATTTTTTTTGCCCAGGTGGTGGAATTGGTAGACACGAGGGATTTAAGCTCCCTTGCTAGCAATAGTGTGTGGGTTCAAGTCCCACTCTGGGCACCAAATATTTTAAAAAAATTTAAAACAAGACATTCATTTGGGATGTCTTTTTTATATAATATATATATGAATAATTTTAATAAAAATATGAATCAAAATAATCCATTTATTAATATACAAAAAATGAAACCTAAAAAAACTAATGGAGCTATTAAATTTACTTTTGCAGTTTTGTTAGGTATAGTTCCCTTGTTATTATGTGCTTTGTTTGTTACTTCTTCAGGAAATCAAGAATTTAATCAGTGAGGAGCTACAACAGGTTTAGAAAAAATTAAAATTGATTATGGATTAATGTGATTATTAGGAATTGGGATTTATATCATTTCTTTAGTTATAACTATTATTATGATAAAAATTATAAAAAATATTTATTTAGATATAGTTCCGTTAGTATCATCTTCAGGTTTAGTATTACTAAACATGTTTGTTATTCCTCATTCAGATTCATTATTTTTAATTTTATCAGTACCATCATTTTTAATTATTGGATATATTATAGGTATTATTATAGTGATTATAAGTTCGATGAACTCTATTCGAAAAGAGATAATTAAAACACAAGAAAATGGCCATAATCCATTACATGATTTACAAAAACAAAGTAATAAACCTATTAATAAAGAAAAGAATAATGAATATAAAGATAATCCTTTCATTGATGTTGATTCAAAAAATGAAAAATAATATCAAAATTTAATGATAGATTTTAGTAGTATAATTTATTTATGAAAAATACACAGTTAAAAACTGAAAATAAATTTAATTTAGGTTCGAAAAATGTAAAAAAAACATTTTTTTCTATATTTATACCTACATTAATAGCCCAACTTATTGCTGGTACTTTTATTATATTTGATACATTTTTTGTATCTCATGGATTTCAAGCTTCGGGAATTTTTGGTGGTGATATTGGTAATTTAACAGTACCATCAAGTTCATATGCTTCATTAGGTTCTGCTGCTATATCATATGCAGTACCATATACATTTTTCATTATTGGAATAGGTTTAGCTATTGGTGGAGGATTATCTGCTATTATGACAAAACAAATAGCTGTCGGAGATAAAATAAGTGCACAAAGAACAATGAATTCGTTTACTCCATTAGTAATTATTGGTGGAATTATATTAATGGTTATTTTGTTGATTTTTGCTAAAGTATTAATTTGATTTGGTTCAGGATTTCAAAAAGATTATTTATCATCATGATTTAATAATCCTATGTTAAATTCAGATTGATCTATTAATGAAACAGAGATAACTAATGCTTCTTATAATATGATTAATGGACATATATTATCACAAGCTTCTTGATACTTAAGAATACAAGCTCTTGGAGCAATCCCTTATATTTATATGTCGGCAGGTGTTGTTATGCTTAGAGTACAAGGAAAAGCACAATATGCTACATCATTTTCAGCTGTTGGATTAATAATTAATATTGTATTAGATTTTATTTTTATTATGATTTTAAAAATGAATGTGGTTGGTGCTGCAATCGCAACCGTAATTGGACAATATGTAACTGCATTTGTATATTGATATTATTTTAAACATAGAGCCGAAATAAAATCAACAACTTTAGATTGGAATAATTCAAAAATAATTGTAAAAGAAGTATTTGTTGGCGGAGTTTCGATAATGATGCTTCAAGTTATCACGGGAATGATTTTAATAATGTTTACTTTTTCAATTGGTATTACTAATTATGGAGATATGAGTTTGGTAACAAATTATACTGCAGTTTATCAAGGTTATAATGCTGTATTTATATTTTCAAATTTAATGATTATTGCAGTTGCTCAATCCATGAAACCAATTGTTCAATTCAATTTTATTAAAGGAAATATTGAAAATGTTAAAAAAGCTAGAACACTAGGTTATTCAATTGGGATGACATTCTCATTGATTATTACAATGTTTGTTGTTGTGTTTTCTAATCAGATAATTGGGGCATTTTATTTAGTTAATGGTTCATCAATTGATTTTATAGTTACTGGTTCTCAAAATGGAAATGGAACTTTACCTTCGATTTATACAAATGGAATGAAAGTTGCTGGATTAATTACTTCTATATTATTTATTTCATTTCCAATTGCAGCGTTAATTCAATTAACTAGTACTTATATACAAGCTATTGGTCAAGATAAAAGAACTTCAGTTGTGTTGTTTGGTAAATTGATATTATTATTTCCATTAATATTAATATTTGGATTCGGAATTCCTTGAGCAATAACTGGAGAATGAATTTATACTTTTGTAGATGGATCAAAACCAAATTTAAATACAACTGCAAACTTAGGAATGTTTTTATCATTGCCAGTAACAGATTTTATTATTGGTTTAATATCAATTTATTTTCTATTTGATTCAGAAAAAAAAGTAATTAAATCAAAAACTTCACTTTAAAAAATAAAATTAAAATATGTATTTAATGGAAAAAGCATATATATATTTAAAGTATAATTAAAATGATTTTATGAATACGTTTAAAGCAATATTTACAGATTGAAAAATAGCAAAAAGACTTTTAATTACTTTAGGTTTAATTTTGCTATTTAGATGGGGAGTAATGATACCTGTTCCCGGTACAACAGTAACAGGTTCTGAATTTGATACAGGTTCATTTTTAGGTATCATGAATACTCTTGGTGGCGGAGGATTGACTCAATTTTCAATTTTTGCATTAGGGGTTTCACCATATATTACTTCTTCAATTATTATTCAATTATTATCATCAGATGTCATACCTTCATTAACAAATTTAAATAAACAAGGTGAAAGAGGAAGAATAAAAATTGAAAAAATAACAAGATTAATTACAATAGGAATTGCTGTTATGCAAGCATTAGCAATTATTTTAGCTTTATCAAGTTCAGGATATATAACTATTGTTGGATATAATGGAACATTAGGAATGTTTACATTAACTATGATAATGGTTTCAGGTTCATTAATAACATTATGAATTGCTGATCAAATTACAATATCAGGAATTGGTAACGGTACTTCAATTATTATTATGGTTGGGATTGTAGCTAGAATACCAACAGTTCTTTCAGGACAATTATCATATTTTGTTGATTCATCTTCAACAGCAGAATTATATTTATTAGGAATGGTTAATTTTATATTTTATATTTTATTCACTTTAGGATTGGTTTGATTAATTTCTTTTTTCGAAACTTCAGAAAGAAGACTTCCTATTCAACAAACAGGACAAGGACTTAATTTAATTAATGACAAACAAACATATTTACCTATTAAAGTTAATCCGGCAGGAATTATACCAGTTATATTTTCCTCGGCAATAATATCATTACCAGGAACAATAGCACAATTCTTTGACACAGAAGGTGCAATATGAGTAACTAATAATTTTGCATTAACAAGTATATTCGGTATTTTATTTTATTCTTTATTATTAATTTTATTTACATTTTTTTATGCACATATAAATATTAATTCTGTAGATACAGCAAATAATTTTCAAAAATCTTCAACATTTATTATTGGTGTAGTTCCAGGGAAAGATACAGAAAAATATATATCTAAAGTGGTTACTAGATTAACAGTAATGGGTTCATTAGGATTAACCTTTTTAGCAATAATGCCGTACTCTCTTACATTTATCGGAATACCAAAATCTATTGCTGTTGGTGGTACTTCGATGATTATTTTAGTTTCTGTGGCTATAGATTTATGAGAACAGTTACAAGCAAGAGTTATTGCATCTCAAACAAATGTTAAACAAAAGCAAAAAATATATCAAAAAGAAAATAAAGGTTTAGAAGGAAATAGTGAAACAATATTATTTGATTAGGAGAAAAAAATGTTATTAATATTTTTAGGAGCACCCGGTTCCGGAAAAGGGACAATTTCAGAGATAATGGTTAGTCATTATGGATATAAACATATTTCGACAGGAAGCATATTTAGAAAAAATATTATTAATAAAACAAAATTAGGAATGAAAGTCAAAAAACTTTTAGAAGATGGAAATCTTGTCGATGATATAACAACTTGAAAAATTGCGAAAGAAGCATTAAAAGAAATAGATTTAATTAATGATAAAGTTATTCTTGATGGTTTTCCAAGAAATATTTATCAATCAGAATTAATGTGTAATTGATTAAAAGAAAATGGTTTACCATCACCAAAACAAATTTATTTTAAAATTTCAAAGAAAAAGATTATAGAAAGACTTACAGGAAGAATTATGTGTAAAATTTGTGGAAAAACTTATCATAAATTATTAAGACCTCCATTACAAAAAAACATATGTGATATTGATAATGGAGAATTATTCCAAAGAAAAGATGATAAAAAAGATAATGTTCAAATTAGGCTTGATGCCTATAAAAATATGACAAAACCTTTAATTAAACATTATTCTGATTTAGAAAAATTAATATCAATAAATGGAGAAGAAACTCAAGAAGTGATTGCTAAAATTATCTTAAATATTGTTGAGAATAAAAATTAATATGTATTTAATAAAAACAGACCATCAATTAGAATTAATGAAAGAAGCAGGAAGAATAGTTGCTTTAGTTCATAAAAAATTAAAGAAAATGATTGGTCCAGGAATTATTTTATCAGAGTTAGATAAATATGCAGAAAAATTAATCCTTGAAGAAGGAGGAATACCAACTTTTAAGGGATTCGATGAATTTCCTAATTCAATATGTGCTTCTGTTAATTCGGCAATGGTTCATGGAATACCAACTAATTATAAAATTAAAAATGGAGATATAATATCTATTGATGTTGGTGTAACAAAAAATGGGTGAAATGCAGATGCTGCATTTACAATGGCAATAGGAATCATTTCAAAAAAAACACAAAAATTACTTGATGTAACTAAAAAAGCTTTAGATTCAGCTATAGAATTTTCTAAACCAGGTATTACTGTAGGAGAATTAGGAAAACATATAGAAAAATTTGCTACTGATGCTGGATTTGTTGTGGCTAGAAATTATGTAGGACATGGAATAGGAAAAAAAATGCATGAAAAACCACATATCCCTAATTATGGTTTTTTAGGAGGGATGATTCTTAAAGAAAATATGTGTATTGCTATTGAACCAATGTTTATTGATGGTGAAGATAAATTATTTACTGATCCACTAGATGGATGAACAGTAAGAACAAAGCATGGTGGTATGACCACACACTATGAACATACAATTGTTGTTAAAAAAAATGGTGGAGAAATATTAACAAAAATATAAGAAGGAGAAAATAGATATGTCAGAAAATTTAATAATTACAGGAAAAATTTTAAAAGTAATACCAGGAGGAGATTTTAAAGTAAAACTTGAAAATGATCATATTTTACATTGTCATGTTTCAGGTAAAGTAAGAAAAAATTATATCAAATTAGTTTTGGGTGATTTAGTAACTGTTGAGATTTCCCCTTATGATTTAACAAAAGGAAGAATTGTTTATAGGGGAGTAAGACCTTATTAAAATAAAAAAAATGATCTTGTTAAGATCATTTTTTTACAGTAATTATTTATTATAAAACTCTACAACTAAAGCTTCATTAATTTGACCTGATAATTCTTCTCTAACAGGAACTCTTATAAAGTTTCCCGTCATTGTTTTTTCATCAAATGAAACAAATTCTATAATTTTAGATTTTGATAAATTATCTTTCATAAAGAAATTTTTTGATGATTTATCTTTAACTTTAATTTCATCTCCAATTTTGACCTTATATGAAGGAATATCAACTTTTTTCTTATTGACAAGTATATGTCCGTGGTTTACGAATTGTCTTGCTTGTCTTCTTGTATTTGCTAATCCCATTCTATAAATCATATTATCTAATCTTGATTCTAAAAGAATTAATAAATTTAAACCTAAAATTCCATGTAATTTTGTTGCTTTAATAAATGTATTTTTTAATTGTTTTTCAGATAATCCATACATAAATCTAATTTTTTGCTTTTCATATAGATGTTCTCCATAGTTTGAAAGTTTTTGGCGTTTAGCACCATGTTGTCCGGGAGAAGTTATTCTCTTTTTTCCTTTAATAAATTCTTTATTATTTTCTAAAATAGAAAATTTTAATCTTCTTGATTTTTTATTATTGGGTCCAGTATATCTCGACATATTATCTCCTTGTATTTTACTACACGAAATCTTATTCCTTATTGAAAATGATTATGTTAATGTTTTCAACGATACAGCTTGTTTACTAACAACACATTTGTCATAAACACTATTCAATAATAATAAGTGCTGATTTCATGCTTAATAATTATACCTCAATATCCATATGTAATTGGTAAAATTAGAGTGTATGATAATATTATTAATAATTTTATTGATTATAATATTTATTTTAAACATAATTATGTTTGGAATCATTATAGTCTTAGAAAGAAGAAATAGAATAAAAAGAATAAAAACCAATCTTGGTTATTTTTCTCCTACTAAACTCTCAAGAAGATTAGAAATGTATTCTTTGTCTATAAAAAAAAATAATGAAATTGCAGAAATTAGAGAGAAATTCAAAGATCTTGAATTAAGAGAGTTTAAAAAAATAAAAAAAATAATTTCTCAAATGGAATTATTAACTTTGCCTGTTAATTTTTTCAAATTTATTTTATTTAGAAACTTGTATAAAAAAGTGATAAAAAAAATTAAGGATTATGAAAAAGATTATTTAGATGTTAGATTTACATTATTTGATTTGACATCAGATATAGAAGTGGAAAAAGCAATTCTTTTACAATTAAAAGAAAGATTTATAAAAGAAAAAAATGCTATTCTTAATTCTCCAATTGAAAAAATTAGAGAAAATAAAAAATTAAATAATAAAATAAAAAGACTGTTTACTAATTTTAAAAAGTTAGAGGATATGATTGATGAACAAGTAAAGCATTTATCTGATGAATTTATTTCCTTTGTTATAAAGGTTGATTCTGATATTCAAAATATGGCATCTAATTTAGAATTTATGAATTTTCATATCAAACATATAGAAGAAGATTTGAAAATTCCTTTAAACCAA
>JABSQD010000030.1 GCA_013214765.1 Mycoplasmataceae bacterium
ATATTATAATATATTTAAACAAAATTAAAATATATTTAAATAATAAAATAATTATTAATAATTCACTAATTAATAATGCTACTAGTTTATTTTTAGATGCGTCTATTCACAGCTTATTAGTTTATAGATTTAATTACTACATATTTAAAAATTAACTTCCCTAATGTTTTTAAAAACTATATCTTTTTGTTCTTTAACTTCTAAATTATCATAATCTATCAATGTCTGAAAAATAACCCTATTCTTGAAGTATTGACTAACACAAAAAGAAACTTAAATGTCACAATCTTAATCTTAGGAATTAAGTTAGAATTCCTAAATGCTCCTAATGAGAATGGTTTCTTTTATTGCTCGATGAATTTCCTTGTTGTATTTCTTTAACAAAGATTTTTCATATAAATTTTGTTTAAGATAATACAAATAAATATATAACTAAATTTATTTAGAATACGATTTATAATTTATTCTTTTTAAAAGAATAAATATCTTTTAAGATATCTATCATATATTTTTCTCTTTCATTTATTTCATTAGTTCCTCATTCTTCTTTCATAAGAATCTTTTTTATATTTTCTATTTTTCTAAAATTAGGTCCAGTATCTTTTTTTATGTCTTTTATTTTATCGGAAAAATCTTTTTTTCCCATTTTAGAATTTATTTTGCTAAAAATAAGCATTAAATTTCCTAAACAATGTATTTGTCCATCTTCTAATGTTTCCTTTTTAGATTGGGGATGAATATGTTCTATATTAATCTTTTTTACTTCTTTAAACAAACTAAAATTAGGAAGATCTTCCTCTTCTTTGAATAATCATGAATTGGAGTTCATTTGAAAAAAATTCAATCTTAATAACAATATACTAATAAACTTAGACCCAGATTTATATGAGATGTCCCCGTTTTTTCTTCATTTTTCAAACATTATTTCCTCATCAAAAATTTCTCTACCTCCTTGGTTATTTAAATATCCTTCGAAACAATTTAAAAAAATTTTAGTAAACTCATCAAAAGAATAACTTTTCTTCTCATTTATTTTTGAAAATAAATCATTAAAATTTTGTCCCAACGAATAACCATATAGAGAATTTTGAGTGAAAATATCAAATTTTTCTAAAAAGAACAATAACTTCCTCTTCTCTTGTCAACTATTATTGTTTTTGTATACTATATGTCAAACTATAGGAGACATAGAATGTTTGTTTAATAAAGTATTAAAGAAATCATAAAAATTACTGTCGCTGGATTTGATTTTCATTTCTTCTTCTAAAGTCATTGTTTTATATTCATCCACAAATTTTTTAAATGTAAAAATTTTCTCTTCCCAAGAAGTTATTTTCATTTTGTCTTTAAATCCCAATTTCTTAAATATTGATAAAAATTTTTGAGAATTAGAACCGAAACGAATATCTCCTTTAGTTGAGTTAACAACTTCCAAAAAGATTACAAATCGAGAAAAATTCAAAGTTTCTTTTCCCCTTTTTTGGAATAAATCATCTATTGTGTCACTTGCTTTCTTTAAATATTTTGTTTTTTCTTTTTGATCTATAAAAGATAACAAAACTAATTTTAGAAAATCAAACTCTTTTAATTGTAATGAATTAGAATTAATTTTTTCAAAAAGAGATATATTTTTAAATCTCATTTTTTCTTTAATTACTATTTTGTTCAAAAGAACATTTTCTATTAAATTTAAATAAAAAGATTCGATAGATTTTTTATCTTCGAATTGAATTTTTACTTTATCTTTTAATTCTACTCAACGGTCTTCTATTTTGAAGTTTATTATTGTTTTATAAAAACCATTCTTATCACTTATTTTTTCATTGGACTCAATTTCAAAAAAATCTATTATTTGTTCTATTTTTAGAATTATCAAAATTATGGTTGTTAATCTTTGTTGTCCGTCTAATATATAACTATCTAATTCAGATCCTGTTTTTTCTTTTTCGCTTCTTTCAATTAGAACACTCCCTATAAAAATAGGATGTTTTTCAATTGATTTAATATCAGAAATTAATTGATTAATTTTTCCTTCTTCTCAATCATATTTTCTTTGGTAGAATGGTAGCTTGGGATTAGATTCTAAATCAAAAAAATCATTTATATTAGTAATATTAGAATTTAAAGACTCTCCATGCTTTTCTTCTTTGCTTCCCCCTATTGTAGGATTCTTTTTTTTAGTTTTTAAATTTTTAAATAAATCAAAATCATTCAAAAATTCAAATTTTAATTTAAATTTAAATTTTGCTTTATATTCATCATTTTTCTGAATATCTTCCAAAACATAAGTTTTTTTGAATGGTTCAAAGTTATCCTCTTTATTTAAAAAGTATTTTTCTCCAAATATATTGAAAGTTACTAATCAAAAAAACAATTCATATTCTGATTTGAAATTCACAATTTTTTTTATGTTTTTCATATTTTTTTGATAATATTCCCATTTTTCGTATCTATTTTTTCAAAATTTCTTCTTGACATCTACAAAATTTATTTCATATGAATAAGAATCGTCTATTAATTTGTTCTCATTCTTGTCTTTTGATAATTCTTCTCCCTTTATTTTTAAAAAACCAAGAACTAATAAATATTTTATATTAGTTTTAGCTAATGTATTTATTTTTTTCTCATCATATTTTGATAAAAAATAAGAGATATCAGAGTCGTTCTCTGAAACAAGAAAATATTGTTTTTCTTTGAGTTTTACTCTAAATAAATGTCCCTTTTCAATTTCTTTCTCTGCTAATCAGTTTGAAAAATTATCTTTTATTTGGTTGAAATAATTAGATGGGATTTGTGCATTTATTTTGTGATTTTTAGTGTTTATTTTTATAAGCATCATATTATTATTATATCTTTTTAAGAAACTCTTTAAAAATATTTTCAAGAACAGGAATTACAATCGAATTTCCTGCCTGATGCCATAATTTAAATTTATTATAATGTTTGTTTGAAATTATTTTTTCTATATTTCTTTCTTTGTATCCCATCAATAACATGGATTCTCTAGGTGTAATAAATCTATATTCTATATTTTCCACTTTTTCATTGGAAATATTTTTAGGTATTTTTTCAAAATTTCCGTTAAATATTTTCCCTATATTAAAATGTAGCATTCCAGCATTATTTCATCTGTCTTGTCTTGTTGTTATAGTTCTGCAACTTTTAATAAAACTAGTTTCATTTTTATTATTGTATGTTAGCAAAATTTTTTCTGACGTATTGAACATCCTTTCTCTACTAAATGTTTTTCTAGGAGAAGCAGATAGAGATTCTTTTAGATATTTTTCATTTTCATATTTGTACCTTAAATAAAACCCTAATGGATTAGTTTTATTTTTTGAGTTGAATAAAATTTTATTCAGATCAAAACCTTCTTCAAAGTTAATTTTCGAGTTCAAAATACTAACCGCAAAAGCCCTTCTTCTAGATTGGGGAATTCCAAAGTCTCTAGCATCCAATATTCCATCATATGTCGTATATCCCTTACTCTTCAAGATTTTTTTTCACTCGATATATTCTGATTTATATTTTTTACTAAAAAGATTAGAAACATTCTCCATGACTAACATCTTAGGGAGTTTTTCTTTATCAAGAATATCCACTTCTTCGAGTATTCTTTCTATCTCTCAAAGCAAACCACTTCTAGTATTTCCTCCCTTTTTAAATCCCAAACCTTTACCCGCCGTAGATAAATCTTGACATGGAAAAGAGTAAGTTAAAAAATTTATTTTTTCTTCGATTACATCAGAACCTTTTACTTTAAAAATATTAGTAAGTATTTTATTGTTTTTATTAAAATTAAAAATACTTTTTAATATTTCAACTTCGTCACTCCTCCATTTTAAAAAATTTATGTCTTTTCCATTCCTGGAAAAATCATTTTCGTCAACTCATTTTCAAAACTCTTCCTCTCTTCCTCTTTCTATTTTATATATTGGATTGTATCCATTCAATAGAATGTAAGAATGTATTGAATATATATCTCATTCTGAAATAATTCTTGATTCAACATTTATGTTAAGCTTGTTTTTTATATTATTTAAAGCTGTATATTGACTTCCTATTCCCGCAAAAGCTTCAAATAATCTTATTTCTTTCATATATACAGTATAACAGAATTAATTTAAATAAAGAAATGTATTTTTCTTTTTTTCTATTTTTTATCTATTTCTATTAATGTTAATATTGTTTATATTTTGTTAAAAATTTCATTTATATATAAAATATACGATATCAAATTCATAACTAAAAAATAAATTAATATTCACATACTAAATTTAAAATTATATATATAAATATTTATTATTCTTATATTTCCCTATTTAAAAAATAATGATGATAAAGCCATAATAAACAATAATACTAAAGACATAATAAATATAATATTAACTACCAATAATATAATGTATGGAATAGGTTCATAAAAGGAAAATACAAGTAGTGTTGGAATGTTTCTATTTTCTTCATCGACTTGGCCTAGTTGTCCATATCTATTATATCCTCAAGTGTATAGTTCGTCTCCGTATCCATCATTATTTGTATCAATTATTGTTAATGAGTGTCAACCACCTAATGATGAAGTAATTATTTTTTTACCTGTAAGGGTTTTTACTTCACTCGGAATTAAAACGTTTTCATAATCACCAATACCAAGTCCTGATTCTCCAAAGGTACTGCTTCCTCAAGTAAAAAATTTATCTCCATAATTATCATCATTTGTATCGATTGTTACTGATGAATAATAGGATCCTAATGTTAAACTGATCATTTTTTCATTTACAAATTTTTTTACTTTAGTTGGATAGGTTTTATCAGAAGTACTATTTATTCCTAATTGTCCCACAGTATTACTTCCCCAAGTGTAAAGTTCGTATCCATACCCATTACCACTTGTGTCGATGGTTACTGCTGAATGATTTTCACCTAATGATAAATTGGTTATTTTTTTATTTGTAAGAGTTTTTACTTCAGTTGGGGTATGTTTATTTATTGTAGTGCCAAGTCCTAGTTGTCCAGAACCATTAAGTCCTCAAGTATAAAGTTTGTCTCCATAATTATCACCATATCTTGTGTCAATTGTTACTGCTGAATGAAAGAATCCTAATGATAAATTAATTATTTTTTTATCTTCAAAGAAATCTACTGGAATTGGAGTGTTTACTTTATCAATTATGGAACTATCAAGACCTAATTGTCCACCTTGATTATTTCCTCAAATGTAAAGTTTGTCTCCATAATTATCACCATTTGTGTCAATTGTTACTGATGTATTCATTTGTCCTAATGATAGATTTATTATCTTTTTACCTTTTATAAAGTCAGAAGTTACTTCAGTTGGAATGTCTCTATTTTCTTCATCGCCATGACCTAGTTGTCCATAGTTATTCATTCCTCAAGTATAAAGTTTGTCTCCGTATCCATCATTATTTGTATCAATGGTTACTGCAGAATGAAAACCTCCTAATTCTAAATTAATTATTTTCTTATTTTTTATAAAGTCAGAAGTTATTCTAGTTGGAATGTTTCTATTTGTTCTTTCACCAGTTAATGGATGATCAAATTTATGACCAAGTCCTAGTTGTCCATGGGTATTATTTCCTCAAGTATAAAGTTTGTCTCCATATCCATCATTATTTGTATCTAATGTCATTGCTGAATGCAAAACTCCTAATGAATGATTGATTATATTATATTTATTTAAATCATCATATCCAATATTTTTAAAGGAATGAAAATTATCTTTATTTGTATTTTTTAAATCAAATATTGGTAAATAAAATATTCCAATAATTAAAAATGTCATTATTGATGTAATTAAATATTTAATTTTTTTTATGTTCATTTTCATAATTTATATATAAATTATCACATATTAATATAATAATTTTATTTAAAATTTCATAAACAAAATCTAAAAATTACTTTATGTAATTATTATTAAATATAATAATTTATATTAATTTAACTT
>JABSQD010000031.1 GCA_013214765.1 Mycoplasmataceae bacterium
AATTGATTAAGAGGTTCTATATAAACCATTTTTTCAGATATAACTATTTTTATTTCTGAATTTTGATTAGAAAATTTTTTAGGAAGTTCTAAAATTCATTTATTAATAAAAGAAATAATAATAACAAATACTATTGTTATTATTGACATTATACATATGAAAATAATTATTGTTGTTGAATCTATCATTTTATTACTTTATAACTTTTATGCCCAAGAAGTATTTCTTGTTTTTTACCATCATCAAACTTAATTGTTATAAACTCTCCATCATTATGAATAATTTCTCCTTTGCCGAATGTATTGTGAAATATTTTATTTCCAATTTTTGATGATTTCTCATTATCATTTTCATATTCGACATCTAGACATCTAGGTTTTTTAATATTTGTATCAATATAATTATATGTATTTACTGTTAAAAATTCATTAATAAATCTTGATTGTTCTAATTCTTTATTATATGCTGTTAAACCGTTACTTACAGTTATAAATAATTTATTCATCGCTCTAGTCATAGCAACATAAGCTACTCTTCTTTCTTCTTCGATATCTCCTCTTTCTATTGCTTTAGAAGAAGGTCAATGACCTTCAACCATCGAAAATAAAAATACTATAGGAAATTCAGTTCCTTTGGAAGCATGGGCAGTAATTATATTTACTTCTCCTTCTTCAATAGATTTATCTGAAGATGAAGAAAGATTTGAATTATTATAAAATTCAATAATAGTTTCCTTAATTGATTTATTATTTTTTCTAATAGAAACTCTAATTAATTTTAAAGTTTCTTTAATGTTTTCTATTCTTGAAGGTTCATCAAATAATCTGTTCATATATCCAATATCATCTAAATATTCTCCCAAAATTGAAACAACATCTTCTCCCTTTGATATAGAATTAATCATTCTCTTAGTATAATCAATTCATTTTTGAATTGGTTCAGATTGAGTAGAAGGATTTTCACATAAATATTCTCACATTGTTTGTTTTGCATCCAATGCTGCAAATTTTACTTTTAAAATTTTTTGAGGACCAAATTTTTTAGGAGGTTCATTAATTATATCTAATAATGTACTATTATCTTGTTTAACAGAAAATAATAAAAACTTCATTGTTTGTTTAACTTCTCTTCTTTCAAAAAATTTCATTGCCCCTATAACTTTATAAGGAATATTATGATAATTTAATGCAATCTCTAAGGGTTTTGTTTTGAATGATGATCTTACGATAATTGCTATATCATGATATAAATATCCTGAAGATTTTAATTTATTTATTTCTTTAATTAAAGTTCATGCCTCTTCCATGTCATTCTCTTTTTCAATAATCTCAACTACTGAAGAATTTAATTTAATTGGAATTACTTCAAATTCCTTGACTCTATTTTTATTATTTTTAATCAAAGAATTTGATGCTTGAATTATTTCAGGAGTTGATCTATAATTAATATTTAACATTATGGTTTTTGCTGTAGGGTATCATTTTTCAAAATTATTAATTAAATCAATATTTGCTCCTCTTCAAGAATAAATATTTTGATTAGGATCTCCTACTACTGTAATATTAGAATCTTTATTTGTTAAAGATTTCAAGATTTCAAATTGAACATTATTTGTATCTTGAAACTCATCAATAAATATATATTTATATTTATTTTTTCATTTTTCAGATATTTCCGAATTACGAATTAATAAATCTTTAACTTCGATTATTAAATCATTAAAATCAAGTTGTCCATTTGTTCTTTTGTCATTTCTATATTTTTCTCATAATTTTGCAATTTGTGTATGCGCAGATAAATTAGAGTTTAAGAGTGTATCTACTTTTATTTCTTCTCTTGCAATTCTATCAAATGCATCAATAGCATCATGTTTTTCAATTGAAAAACCATTTTCTTTAATCAAATTATTAATTCTAGTTTTAGAATCACCACTATCTATAATAGTAAAATCTTTATTTAAACCTGCAGCTTCTGCTTCCATTCTTAAAAAATAATTACATCATCCATGATATGTATAAACATTACTAATGTTATTATTTTGTTCAGCAGCTATTCTCTCTTTTATTTCATTGGCTGATTTATTAGTAAAAGAAATAGTAAGGATTTCATGAGGTTGAGCTAAACCCAAAGATAAAATATGAGTAATTTTTGAAATTATTGTTCTTGTTTTTCCTGAACCAGGACCTGCAATTATTCTAACTGGACCTTCAGTTTCGTTTACTGCTTTTAATTGATTTTCATTTAAAGTTAAATACATTATTTCAATTTTCTACATATAAGAGTATTTCTTAATAATAAAGAAACGGTCATTGGACCTGTTCCACCAATTATTGGCGTAATATATGAAGCTTTTTTTAACATTGATTCAAAAACTACATCTCCATGTATCCCTTCTTCATCTTTTGTTATTCCTATATTTATTACTATTGAACCTTTTTTAATTTGTGTTTCATCAAGTAAATATTTATGTCCTACTGCAACAACCACAATATCTGCTTCTTTAGTAAATTTAAAAATATTGATTGTTTTTTTGTTACACATTAAAACTGTTGCATCGTTATTAACAAAAATTTTAGCTAATGGTTTCCCAGCAATTTCACCCAATCCAATTATGGCTACTGTTTTTCCTGCTAATGGAATATTATATTCATTTAATAATTCAATAACACCTTGTGCTGTTGGCGGAATTAAATCTGCTTTATTAATATCTAATAATCCCTTATTCAAAGGATGAAATCCATCAACATCTTTTTGAGGAGAAATAGATTGACAAATTAATTTAGTATCAATATGATTTGGTAATGGTAATTGAATCATAATTCCATCAACTGATGAATCTTTATTTAATTTATTAATTTCTTTTATTAATGTTTTAGTATCAATTGCTTCATCAAATTTAAGATGAGATAAAACTATACCAACTTCTACAGATTTTTTAGATTTATGAGAAATATATAAAGAAGATTCCGGATTTTCTCCAACTTGAACAGCAACTAAATTAGGACTTATTCCTAAAGACTCAATCTCATTTTTAGTTTTTTTATTTATTTTATTAGATAATTTTGTTCCATCTAGTATTATTGCCATATTACATTTTTCTCCTTGGTTCTGCGTCTAATTTTAAATCTACAGGTTTAATTTTATTTGATTTTATTTTGATAGCACTTAAATAACCAATCATTGCTGCATTATCTCCTGTATATTTTAATTTAGGTAAATAAACTTTAATATTATCAATAGAATTAAGTTTGCTCCTTAATAAAGAATTAGCAGAAACACCTCCACCGATTATTACATTATTAATATTAAATTCAATAATTGCTTTTTTAACTTTTAATATTAATTGTTCAATAGCTGCTGTTTGAAAACCTTTAATCAAACCTTCTTTATTTATATTATTTTTTTTACTTTTATTAAAAACATGTGACTTTAATCCTGAATAAGACATTTGATATCCTTCCAAAGTTGAAACTGGACATTTAATTTCATCTTCGGTTGTTGTTGAAGATATATTATCTAAAATTGGTCCTCCAGGATAACCATATCCTAATACTTTTGATACTTTATCATAAGCTTCGCCAATAGAGTCATCTTTTGTTCCACCTATTTTCTCAAAATTTCATTCATTTTTAATCAATATTTCACTATGGCCTCCAGAAGCAATTAATACAATTGCTTTTTTAGGAATTTGATCTATTGTTTTATTAATGAATGCTGAATAAGCATGACCTTCAATATGATTAATATCGTAAAGTGGTTTTTTTAATATTAAAGACAAAGTTTTAGCAACTGTTATTCCTATTTGTAATGTATTTGCAAATCCTGGACCTCCAGTTACAGCTATCCTATCTATATCCTCAAATGATATTCCCGAATCTTCAATTGCTTCTTCAATTATTTTAAATATAAAATCTGAATGAAGTCTGCTTGCCACCTCTGGAATAACTCCTCCAAATTTAGCATGTTGCTTAATTTGTGAAAATGTTTTCAATGAAATAATCTCAATATCTTCAAGTATTGAGATTGATGTATCATCACATGATGTTTCAATTGCAAGTGTAATATTTTTCATATTAAAAGTTTAATTTACCTGGAGTTCTAGGAAAAGGTAAAACATCTCTAATATTTTCTACTCCTGTTAACAACATTACCAATCTTTCAAAACCTAAGCCAAAACCAGATGATTTAGCATATCCATTTTTTCTTAAATTTAAATATCAATTTAATTCTGATAAATTTTGTCCTTTAGAATTAATAACTTTCATCAAAACATCATATCTATCTTCTCTTTGGGAACCACCAATTAATTCTCCTATTTTTGGAATTAATAAATCAAATCCTCTTACTGTACCATCACCATTATCATACATATAAAATGATTTAATTTCTGCTGGATAATCATATACATATACCGGACCATCAAAATGAGTTTCAGCTAAAAATTTTTCATGTTCAGTTGCTAAATCAATACCAAAATGAATATCTTTTTCTTTGAATTCAACTCCTGATTTTGAAGCTTTATTTAAAATGTCAATAGCCTTTTTATAAGAAATTTTTTGAATATCTGAAGATGAAATTTTTTGTAAATAAGATATTAAATTTTCATCTTTGTTTACTTTTTGTAAAAGTTCCAAATCATCTATATGTATTTCCAATATTTTATTAATAATATATTTAATCATCATTCAACCTATTTCCATCATTTCGTTATAATCACAAAATACCGCTTCTGGTTCTAACATCCAAAATTCTGATGCATGTCTAGTTGTATGAGAATTTTCTGCTCTAAATGTAGGACCAAATGCATAAACCTTTTTAAGTGATTGAGCAAAACCTTCTGCATGCAATTGACCCGACACTGTTAACGTTCCTTGTTTATCAAAAAATTTTCCATCTTTGACAGATACTAAAAATGATTCTCCTGCTCCCTCAGCATCATTCCCTGTAATAATTGGAGTGTGAACATAAAAGAATCCTTCTTTTTTAAAAAATTCATGAATAGAAATTGCAGCAGTTGATCTAATTTTCATAATTGCTTGAAACATTTTTGTTTTAACTCTTAAATGAGACTGTTCTCTTAAGAACTCTAGTCCATGTTCTTTTTTTCCAATTGGAAAATCTTCTTCAGTTTTTTTAATATCTATAATATTAGTTATTAATATTTCAATATCATTTTTATTTTGTATTAATTGACCTTCTGCTTCCAAAACGGAAAAAAGAGAAATCGATGATAATTTTGAAAATACTTCTTCATTTTCTAATTTATATACTAATTGAATACCGTCTAATCTAGTTCCATCTGTTAATTCAATAAAACCAATCGATTTTGAACTTCTATTAAACCTAACTCAACCTTGAACTTTTATTTTAGTACCAATTAATAATTTTTTATCTTGATATATTTTTTTTATTTCCATATTTTTTCCTCTCCTAAAAATTTGATAAATATTTAATTTTTACCTTATCTAAATTATCTAATAATTTGAATGTTTTATTATTAATTTTTTTTTGTAATTTATCTTTATTAAAATTATCATAATCCATTGTTATTTTTTTTAATTTTTCTATTTTTTCTTTAGTTACTA
>JABSQD010000032.1 GCA_013214765.1 Mycoplasmataceae bacterium
ATATTACTCTTGTTTTTTTATTATTCAATATTATTCACCTCTATAAATTCAAATCTTCCTTCCTCTCCTCTTAAGGAGAGTATGTTTCCAATCTTTAAAGTTAAATTGATTTTATAATTATAATAAGTTTTAAATTTAATATTAAATTTTATAACCCCTTCATTATTCGAGATATCTCAAGGTAATACAATTCCTTTTTCATCTAAATATTTCCCACCACTATTTCCTTTTTTAACTTGATTAATTTCTTCATCATAATACATTGGTGTGTTATTTAAAAATTGATATTTATTTTCTTTATGAAATACATCAATAACTAATTCTTCATCATAATATCCAACCATTTCTATTATTGAATAATCAATAATAATATTGGCAGGAATAAATTCTGTAGTATTATCATCATAATAAAAATCAACTAAATTATTGATAGTTGTTGGATAATTAAATTTGTCATCAAATTTTTTTTCTAAATTTATCTCTTCAAATGAATATTCATTACTTTCTCCATCATATTTTATAGGAGAATATATAGTTATTTTTTCACCTTCTAAAAAATTAGCATCTATTTCTGTATCTGTTTTCAAATTTAAGAATATATCTTGTTCAATACAAATTGAAGAACTAGCAGGAAAAGCTTCATCTAAATTTTCAAATTCAAAAGTTAAATTCATATTATTAAAAACCTGTTTTCCAATTACTGAAAATTTAAATTCAAAATTAAATTTTTTATCATCAATGATAAAAAATTTATTAATATTTATTCCATTTACTAAAATATTTATATTTGATCTTTTTTTATATTCGATAGTAGTTATTTTTCCATTATTTCAAGTATAATAATCATCTGCATAATGTAAATTAGCTGTAATCTCTATTTCATCAACAAGTTTTTTTCTTTCTACTTTTTTAATACTAAAATTTACTCAATCATCAATTAGTCCAGGAATATATGGATAATCAATTGTTTGTTTTTTATTATCATACAATCAATAATAAACTCATACATATTTATTTCCTATTTTAATCGACTCAGCATATCTTTTGCCATATTCATCAACAGGTTTTCCATTTAAGAAAATTTCATAAGAAAAAAAATCATTTGGACCATCTGCATAATGTTTATCTTCAGGAATATCACCCTCAAATGTTAATGATAAATTTTTTCTAAAATCAATATTATTTATTATCATATTGTCTCCTTATAATATACATTGTGTTAAAAACAAAAAAAATAAATAATAATTAAAAAAACATCATATTATATGATGTTTTTAATTATATATATGTATGTTTTAATAAGCTCTAGCAAATATTGCTAATTTATTTGTTTCAACTCCTGAATTAATACATTTTCCTGAAAATTCCGAATTAATTAAACATCTAATTGTTGCCCCTGTTTCTTTTTTTATTTTCTTTTCAAGTTCCATATTATCTTCTCAAAATGCAACACCATATTTTCCATTATCAACAATTTCTTTTATTTCATCAACAGAATTAAATTCAATTCTTTTATCATCCCTAGATTTGATTGCATTATTATAAATTGTTTTATCATATTCTAATAATAACTTAGAAATCGTTTCATTATTAATATCAGATAAATTGTATTGAACTTTAGACTTTCCGTTTCTAATTGACAAAATAACTTTTTCTTGTTTAATATCTTTAGGACCAATTTCAATTCTGATTGGTGAACCTTTTAATTCTCATTTATGATTTTTAAATCCAATACCTTTATTCGAATCATCAATTTTTACTTTGAACTTATCTAAGATAGAATGTAATTTATTTGCTGTTTCAAGAATTTTTGGTTCTTTATCAGCGAAAAGAGTTAAAATAACAATTTGAAATGGCGCAATTTTAGATGGTAAAATTAATCCTTTGTTATCTGAATGTGTCATAATGATTGCTCCAATTAATCTAGTCGAAACTCCTCATGAAGTTTGAAATGGATTATATATTATATTGTCAGATCCTTGTACTTTAACATTGAACGCTTTAGTAAAAGAATCTCCTAAATAATGAGATGTTCCTGTTTGTAGTGCTTGACCATCTTTTAAGATTGTTTCAATTGTATATGTATTATTTGCTCCAGCAAATCTTTCCATGATTGTTTTTTCACCCTTTATTGTTGGCAATAATAAATATTCACGAACTATTTTTTGATATAATTCATGAATTTTTTTCGCAAATTCATGAGCTTCATTTTCAGTCGAATGAATTGTATGTCCTTCTTGTCAAAAAAATTCTGAATTTCTTAAAAATGGTCTAGTATTATTTTCTCATCTCATTATATTTACTCATTGATTTAATTTTAATGGTAATTGTGAATATGAATTTAAATTTTCTCTAAAATAAATTCCAAATAATACTTCTGAAGTAGGTCTAATTATTAATGATTCTTCTAATTTCTTTTGACCCACTCTTGTTACGGTTAATACTTCAGGAGCAAAACCTTTAATATGATCTTTTTCCTTTGATAAAAGTGATTCAGGAAATAACAAAGGAAACTTTACTTCCTCTACTCCTAATTTATCAAATTCTTTATTAAATATTTTTGTAATATTATTTCAAATTGCAAAACCATAAGGCTTAAAGAACATTGTTCCTTTTATTGGTCCATATGAAATCAGATTTGATTTTAAAACTAAATCTGAATATCATTTTGATATATCCTTTTCAAAAGGTGTTATATTATTTTGTTTTTCCATATCTTTATTAATTATAATAAAAAACAACTTAATTAAGGTTGTTTAATTTTAATATCGTTAATTTTTATTATATTATATAAAGATATTTTTATTCCTTAATAATGAAAATTTAAATTTAACATAAATATAATATTTAATTCTACTATTCTTTTATTCAAATTGAGGCAAGAATTTTTTTAGAATTTTTTTAGAAGGAGCTAATAAATATGTTTTATTAGCAATTTTTTTAAATCCACCATTAGTAGTAAATAATACTCCAGTAATAAAATCAATAAATCTTATTGCTTCAACTTTCGACATTTTATTAATATCAACCACTAATACATTTCCTTTCAAAATTTCTTTTGCAACTAATTTTGAATCAAAGAATTTCTTAGGCTCCACATTAATTAATGATGATGATGATGTATTAATTATAATTGTAATTTTTTTTCTTGAAATTTTAACCATGTTTTTTCCTTAACTTAATAAACTTGAAATATCGTCATCATCGTCATCATCGTCATCTAATAACGATAGTGATTCAAATACTTTTTCTTGTGTGTCGCCACCATGTTTTGAAGATTGTTTAGAATCTTCTTCTGAATTTTTAAATGAATCAATATTAACTTCTTGTGTTAATCTTGATAATAATTGTGAAGCTCCTACTGTTGATGTAGATTCTTTTACTTGATATTTATTTTTTTCTAATCCTGTAGCAATTACTGAAACTAAAACTTTATCTTCTAATGCTTCATCAATTCTAACTCCAAATATAATTTCGATATCAGAATTTGATGCTTCTTGAATTGTTTGAATTGCTTCATGAGCTTTTTGAATAGTTAATGATCTTTCTGAACCCATAACCATTACAATAGCTTTTCTAGCTCCTTCAATTGAAGACTCTAAGATTGGTGAGTTAATAGCTTTTAAAGCAGCATCAATAGGTGCTGTTTCACCCTCTGCATCAGCTGTTCCAATTAATGCTAAACCTTGTGATTTTAAAACTGATTTAATATCAGCGAAATCAAGATTAATTATAGAAGTAGTTGAAATAATATCTGCAATTGTAATTACAGCTTGTTTTAAAATTAAATCAGCATATTCAAAAGCTTTTGAAAAAGATACTCCACCTAGTTCGGCAGCTAATCTATCATTCGATACAATAATAATTGAATCTACTTCTTCTTTTAAAGCATTTAACGCTATTTTAGCTGTCTCTCTTCTTTGTCCACCCTCAAAAGAAAATGGCGTTGTGACAATGGCAATAACTAATGCTCCCGCTTCTCTTGCAGCTCTTGCAATTAATGGTGAAGCTCCTGAACCGGTTCCGCCACCCATTCCTGCTGTAATAAACACTAAATCAGCTCCTTCAACAACTTCCTTAATTTCTTTTTCTGATTCTTCTGCTGCTTTTCTAGCTACTTCAGGAACTGCTCCTGCTCCTAAACCTTTAGTAGTTGTTGGACCTAAAGTAATTTTATTCAAGACTGGTGATGAATCTAATGCTTGATGATCAGTATTTAATACATAAAACTCTGAATTTCTTGCTTCGTTTGATATATATATTTGATTAACAGCATTAGATCCTCCTCCTCCAACTCCTAAAATTCTTATTTTAGCTCCGAATGATTTTGAATCTGAAAATGTTTTTGATTGCGTATTGTTTTCTAAATTTTCGAACATAATTTCTCCTTTTTCTTCTCTTATATATAATTATACATTCTTAATATTTTATTAAATACATTAATTTTTGGAATATTAATCTCTTCAATATCTTTTTTTTGTGAAAAATTATTAGATTCAATCAAAGTTCCCATTGTAATAAATTCATTCTCTTCGTTTAAACCAATTATTTTTGTTTGAAATTTTTCAATATTAGGTTCTGCAAAAGAATTTATTGCATATTTTTTAAAGCCAATCAATGATTTTATTTCTCCATTAAAAATAATTTTAATATTGGAGATTTTTTTTAGTGGATCTATGTGTGATTTAATATTGGAAAATAATTCATTAACTTTTTCTGTAATATATCTTGATAAATCTTTTTTAGTAAAAATTTCAATTTCTTTTTCATATTTATTAGAATAAATCACTTTGTCATCAACAACATCTTCAGGTGGTATAGAACCAAATGATTTAAATAATTTTCTTGCAGTTGATTTATCAATATTCATTCTTTTAGATATATAATCATAAATATCAGTTAATCCTGTACTTCACTTAACAGAAGATATAATTTCATCAGATTTAAAGATTATTAATTGAGTAAATTTTTCTTCAATTAATATTGAAAATGTAAATCCATTTTTAATAGATTTTGTTTTTATTGAATTTAATATTGACCTAATTAATGGAATTGTTTTATCAAATTTAATTCCTTTATATTTAAATTGATTTGTAATTTCTTGTAAATATTCTTTTTCAACAAATTCAGCAGTAACATGAATTTCTTTTTTTGTTAAAGATGTATCTGT
>JABSQD010000033.1 GCA_013214765.1 Mycoplasmataceae bacterium
ATATTTATATGCTTTATTAAATCTATCTAAGACAAAATTAATTTGAATCAAAAAAGATCAAGCAGGTCTATTTTCATAATATTTATCTAAAAATGGATCATTATTTTGTAATTCTTTCACCAAAAAAACATTTTCATTATTTTTTTGAAAATATTGTTTTAATTTATTAGAGATAGTTGATTTACCAACTCCGACTGTACCTGAAATTACAATATTCATTTTTTAACTTATTCTTCTTTTTATGTATTTTATTACTTTATTCAAAACTTCTTTTGGAGTATTATCATCAGTATCTATTTCTACAAAATTTTTTGTATAATTTTTGAATATTTTTCTATATTTTTTAGCTCCATAATATCTATAATAAAGATCTTGCCAAAATTTATTATTAATATTATTTTCATCATTTCTTTCTTGTTTTCTTCCTCTTTGTTTAAATTGTCTTTCAGAAATAGTATCAAAAGAAGCTCTAAGAAGAATAAAAAAATCTGGTTTTTCATATTCATTTATTTTACTAACTAATTCATCATAAATTACTCTATAAGTTTTTGATAATTGATTAGGAACAGCATTTCTAACTCCTTTTAATTCAGCAAATATTAAATCTTCTAAAAAAAACCTATCATAAATAATTACATAATTATTAGAATCACTATTTTTATATTTTTCTTCAATAATTATTCATTGTTTAAATCTTGCTAAAACAAATTCTATTTGTCCTAAAAAACTTCATTTTTCAAGACTTTGATAAAATAAATCAAAGAAGGGACTTTCTATTACTAATTCACTTAGTATAACTACTTCTTTTCCTAGGTTTTCGTAATGTTTTTTTACAAGATTAACAGTTGTAGATTTTCCTACTCCAGTTGTTCCTGAAATTATTAATTTCATGTTTTTTATTTTATATTCATTTTAGTTATTATTTCTGAAACAATTTTGGTTGAATCTTTATTTTCTGTATTAATAGGTAAAACTTTTTTGGAATACTTATTAAAATGATATTTAAATTTTGGTTTTATATAATAACTATCATAAAGTTCTTTTCAATATTCTTCTTCAGTATTTACTTCAATTTTTCTACCTCTTTTTTTTAATCTTTCAACAATCGTGGATAAATCTGCTTCTAACAAAAAGAAGAAATCTGGTTTAGCATCAGCATCAATTAATTTATCTAAAAGTTCCTTATATACTGTTTGATAAACAATTGAATTAATTTGAGAAATATTTTCCTTAATCGAATGTAACTCAGCAAAAATATAATCATCAATAAAATGCCTATCATAAATAGTAATTAATTTCTTATTTGTTGATTTTGATCTTTTCTTTTCATCAATTAATCATTGTTTAAATCTTTCTATTAAAAAGTCTAATTGAGCAATAAATGCTCACTTACTTGGTTCTGTATAGAAATAAGTTAAATATGGAGAAACAACTGTATTCTCTTTTATATGATTAACTTCATATCCTTTATCTCTTAATGTTTTTACTAATAAATCTGTTGTTGTAGATTTTCCCACACCAACAGTTCCTGAAATAACTATTCTCATTTTTATTTTTTATCCTCTCTTTTTAAAAATTTGTTTATTTTTGGTATCGATATTGTTCCGGCAAAATTACCAATTGCAAATGATATTGTTGTTATTAATAAATAAATAATTTGCATTCATATTTCAATTTCAAATGATGATGTATTATTCATAAATAAAAAACTCATAAGTGAAATATTTGATGATAGCAACATTGCTAATAATGTGCTAAACATAAATAAAAATGTTGCTATAGCTCCTGTAATAGCAGCTTTATTATAATCATTTTTAGTAACATATGATATCTTATATGTAAAAAATAAATTAATTATAAACTCTATTATAAAATAAAGTAAAAATATTCCTATCCAACCTAATAAACCTAAAAATATATTCATTATACTTTCCCGCCATATTTACCAGTAGTTGTATTTACAATAATTTTTTGTTCAACATCAATAAACTGAGGAACATCAATTTCAATACCTGTTTCTAATTTAGCTTTTTTAGTTGCATTAGCAACTGTGTCTCCTCTAACTGCATCAATAGTTTCAACAACTTTTAATTCTACATTTTTAGGAACTTCAATTCCTAAGATTTTTTCTTCAAAAGAAATAATCATTACTTCTGAACCTTCCGCAATATATTTCAATTCCTCTTTAAGAGTGTTCGAAGGAATTTGAATTTGTTCAAATGTTTCATTATTCATAAAAGTTACTGATCCACCATCCACATATAAATATTGCATTTTTGATTTAGAAACAAATGCTTTTTCAACTCTATCTCCACCTGTGAAAGTAATAGTTGATATCGAACCAGAAAACATATTCTTAGTCTTGACTTTAACATGAGCTTGTCCTCTTCCTGATTTAGAATGTGACGATTCCAAAACAATATATACTTCGTCATTTTTTAAAAAAGTAATTCCTGGTTTAAATTCATTAACATTTACTTGTTCTCCCATAATTTTTCCTTATCCCTATTATTATTTACATATTTATTTTACTTTATTATGACTATCTCTAATAAAATTTTTATAAAAAAATACTTATTTTAGTCTTATTTAAGAGTTTGTAACCATTTTTAGTAACTAAAATTGTTTGTTCTAATCTAACCCCATATTTATTTGGTATATAAATTCCTGGTTCAATTGTAATAACCATTCCTTCTTTAAGATAATCTTTACTATAAATAGATATATTAGGACTTTCATGAACTTCAATTCCAAGTGAGTGTCCAAGTGAATGATTAAAATATTTTCCATATCCTTTTTTGTTAATCATATTAATTGAATATTGGTGTAATTCTTTACAAGAAACTCCTGGTTTAATCATTTCAATACAATGTTCCATTGTTGATTTAACAACATTCCATATTTTTTGTTCTTCATTTGAAATTTTTCCTTGAACAACAAATGTTCTAGTCATATCTGAAGCAAATCCATTATAAAAAACTCCCATATCTATTGTAAGCATTTCATTTTTATTTATAACTTTATTAGTTGCTAAGTGATGAGGATTGCTTCCTGAGGCACCTGAGGCAACTATAGGGTGAAATGAAGGTCCATCAGCCTTGGAATCTATAATTTCTTTTAAAATAATTGATTCAACTTTTTTTTCAGTCATTCCTATTTTAATTTTAGAAACAATATTAGAAAATATTTCATCATTAATTTTAGATGAATTAATTAAATGTTGTATATCATCAACAATATATTTATCCCTAATATTTCCATAATTAAGCGATTTAACATTAATTCCATATTTAGAACTTAATAATTTTTTATAAGATTTAAACAAAGAAATTGTTGTGTTTGATTCATTTAAATAAATTTCAGTAAATGAATTATTCTTAATAATTGATTTTATTCACCCATCTTTAGAAGAATCAATTATTTTCATTCCTTTTATGTTTTTTTTAGCTAATTCTAAATATCTAGAATCAGTAGCCGCATATCAAATTTCATTAATTAGTAATACTATCAGATTTGATGATTTGAATCTTGTTAAATAAAATACATCATTTACATCGGAAATAATTACATTTTTATTTTTTAATTTTTCTTTTATTCTCTTTAAGTTTAAATTCATATTTAGAGTCTCCATAACTTGATTTTACATATTGTTTATAAGCGTCAATTGTATCTTTATGTGGTTTAATGTTTTTGTTTTTTAATTTTTTTACTGATTCCTTAATCATTTTTTTATATGTCAAATCTAAGTTTAAATAAGCTAACTTTCTTAATTTACCTATTTTATCACCTTTTCTATCTGATGAAATTTTATCTGCTACATAAATAATTTTATCTAATTTTTTAGCATCTTTTTTAGCAAGTGTATGTGATGCTAATGCACTAAAAATTTCTTTATCTTTTCATCCATATTGATCTCTTACTCACAAAGCAACGATAAATCCATGAAGGGCAGGTAAAGGTATTTTTTCATCAGTAAATTCTTTACCTCTTTTCGCTTTATATTCAAGTAACATTTTATCGGAATGAAGTTTGAATAAATCATGAATTAAACCTGTGAATCATGCTTTTTCTATATCTTTATATTTATATTCTTTAGCTAATCTTTTGGCATGAGAAGCTACAGCAACAGAATGTTCATATCTTTTAAATTTTAATGAATTAAAAACAATTGTTTTTAAATATAATTTATTATTTAAAATATAATCTTTTGCTTTTTGTGGTATTAAATCTCATCTAAAATTCATTAATATATATGAAGAAGAAATATCAATAAATAAATAACAAAGGTAAATAACAGATTTATCTTTTTTTATTACTTTATTTATATTTTCTGATCTCCTATAAATAACAATTGATGCATTTTCTTTAATGTAATTATATTTTTTTCAAGTATTAAATTTTTTATATCTATCTTCTCCCATTATTCAAAATAATTTATCATTAGGATATTTTTCTTTAAAATGTTTTATTGTCTTAAAAGTATATGAAATAGATTTAGATTTATATTCAAAATTAGATACTTTTAATCAAGAAAAATTTTGAGATTTAATGACCTTAGAAACCATTTCATATCTATGTTTGGCACTTATTTTCTCAATTTGAAATTCTTTATCTGGAGTTTTGAAAGATGGAACAAAATAAATTACATCAAGATTTAATCTTTCCTTGATGTCTATTATCATATTTAAATGTCCGTTATGAATGGGATTAAATGTCCCTCCAAATATTCCTATTTTCATGTTCTTACTGATATAAACTTTTAATTAAATTAAATTTAACTCCTTTTGGTAATTCAATTTCTAATTTTTGTCCTATAGATTTAAATGTAATAATACCTAATCCAGAGATAATGATATCATATCTATTTTCCTTTCCAATATTTATAGGATGTGTAACAAAATTATTATGTTTTGAATATTTCCCTCTATGTAATTTTACTAGATTTGAGAATGTAAATTGATATCCTATTTTATTTAATTGATTTATAATATTGAATTTAGCATAATCACCAATAGATATTGTTTGATTATTATTTAATTGATAATTAGTTAACTTAATTTCTTTTTTAGGATGTGTTTCTTTTAATTGAACAATATTCATTATATTTTGATATCTACCTTCAAGAATTATTCCAGGATATTCTTTAATAATTT
>JABSQD010000034.1 GCA_013214765.1 Mycoplasmataceae bacterium
TTTTTTTTAATATTTTTTTAAAAAATATGTATAAGTGAGTATATACTTCATAAATTTACTTGTATATATTTTATGATATTAATATATAATTTAAATTGTGTTTATTTTAAATATGATATTTTCAAAAAAATAATTACATTTATAAAGATATAAATATTTAATAATAGATTAATAATTAAGGAAAAAAATAATGAAAAACAAATTTTTAAAAATAGGAATTTTATTTATGATGCTATTTTTGGTTTTGTCCGGAAGTTCAATAACTAAAATATCAGGAAATAAAATGGAGCAATTTAATTTTATTTTGAATGAACAAAATAAAAATAATAATATGTCTTTTACTGAAGACCCAGCAAACAATAAAATTAATAATATTCATTGAAATATTGAAATAAATATTGATGAATGAGTGGATCGTACTTCGAAGATTGGTCAACTGACTTTTGAAGATGTTTCCACAACACCAACTTTAGAGTTCGATGATGATCTGTCTACAACATCATTTCCTATAACCAAAACAGGTTCGGGAATAAATTTATCAAATATTTTAAAAAAAGGGACACATACAGACATTGCGAAGTATACAGAATATAAAATAATAATGGAATGAGAATATTCATTAGATGGCAAAACAAATTGATTAAGCGGAGGTTCAGTTTCATTTTCAGGAACAACTAAAAAGTTTAAAGCAAAACCTGGTAGTTTAACATCTACTATAACAAGTGCAAATGCAGATTGAGGAAGAATTGAAGGAAAATTTGCTCTTCCAGCGGGGGATCATGAATATGAAGATACTGAATTTGATGATGTAAGTGTAGAAAATATTACACTTAATCCAACAGGAACTACACATATAGAAGATGATTTTTATGATGAGGGAGGAGATAATTATTGAATCGATATATCAAATCAACTTCCAAATACTGTTGAGGAATATAAAATTACTCTCTGGGATGGGAATGAAGATGAAGAAGATACATATATAATTGTTGCATTTAAAACTGAATCAAAAATGAATAATCCTTACATAGTTAATAACTCTATGATAAGTATTGATGAAAAAAATTATTCATTAGAATTGAATATAGGAGCAAATTACTCTTTGAATAGTCCAATTGATTTAACATTAGAAACTAACGAAGGAAACTTTATTTTAGAAAGTACAGTTAATTATTATTCATATAAAATTAATAATATGTCTTTTGGAATAAATTATTCTGAAATTAAAATTAATATTGATGGAAAAACTTATTCCATCAAAGATGAAGCTAATAATAAAATAATTTCTATTTTAGATGGAATTTTAAAAACTGAATCTAAAGAAGAAATCTCTCAAACAGATTTAACTGCGTTTTGAATTTCATTAGGTGTAGTGGGTGCATTGTTTATTATTGTAGGAGTAATAATTTATTTTACTGTAATAAAAAGAAAAAAATCATAATTAATAAAAATAATATATTTAATTATTAGAAATATAAAAACCATATGATGGTTTTTATTTTATGTGAAAAGGCAAAATACTTTAGAACATATAATTATAGTAGTATAATTATTTTATTAAGAATATTATGCCCCATGTAAATAATATCTTATGTTTTAAAAATACAAAAGGGGACTAAGGTTTTTAAATAATCATGCCCCACGCATTGATTATTTTTTTATTATTCGTTATTATCTTCTTTAGGAATGATATTATCAATGTCATTTAGTAATTTAATTAATGTTTTATTTTTACCAGCAATAGCCAACATATCTCCTTTTTCTAATAAAGTAGATCCTCTCACTATTTCAGCTTTCTTTTCATTTTTAAATATTAATGCAATACTAATTTCTTTGTGAAAAGATATATCTTTGATTTCTTTATTTTCTCATTTTTCAATGACAGGAATTTTGACTATTGATACACCTTCAGTTATTTCATTCATTTGATATTCATCTTCATTTTTCATTGATAAAGGATTAACAATTTTGTTAAATGTTCTTTTTGCTGCAGCTACTTCAGGAGTAACAACATCATCAACACCTAACCTTCTTAAGATTAATTCATGTTGTGTATTTACTGATTTAGCAATAATCACACCTTTAAAATTTTCTTTTAATAAAGAAGCAATTACTAAAGAAGATTGAAAATCTTGACCCATACCTATAACAAAAAAATCAGCATCTTCAATACCAATATTTTTAATAAAAGTTTCATTTGTTGCATCACCTACAATAATATTCTTAACTCCTTGTAATTGTTCAAGTTTACTATTATCATTATCGATTGCAACAATTGAATATCCACGAACAATATTTAATCTATTAATTAATTCTTTAGCGAATCTTCCTATTCCTATTATTACCACTTCTTTTTTACTCATTTTTTATTTTCCTTAATTTGTATTATATGTAAATTTTAACTCTATTGTACTTAAAATATATTTCTTTTTTCACAATATTTTTTATTAATTTTAATCATAAATAATTGTTATAATAATAAAGGTGATAAAATATTATAAATATTTAGCTCTGGTAGCTCAGTGGTAGAGCAGTTGGCTGTTAACCAATTGGTCGGAGGTTCAAATCCTCTCCGGAGCGCCATTTATTTGGCCCGTTGGTGAAGCGGTTAACACACATGGTTTTCATCCATGCATTCACGGGTTCAATTCCCGTACGGGTCACCATATTATTATGGGGCATTAGCTCAGTTGGGAGAGCATCTGCCTTACAAGCAGAGGGTCGTAGGTTCAAGTCCTACATGCCCCACCATATTTTATATTTTAATTAAATAATTTTTAATTTAATTAAAATATAGATAAATATATTTTTCAGCCGTTGTAGCTCAGCAGGCAGAGCAACTGACTTGTAATCAGTAGGTCGTAGGTTCGATTCCTATCAACGGCACCAACAAATAATGCGGGTGTGGTGAAATTGGTAGACACGCTGGTCTTAGGAACCAGTGCCTTCGGGCGTGGGGGTTCAAGTCCCTTCACCCGCACCAAATAATAATTTAGATGTTTTTAAGGTTCTAGAACAAAAAAAACAAATTTTTTTAAAAAGTGCGTTTGTAGCTCAATTGGATAGAGCGTTTGGCTACGGACCAAAAGGTTGTGGGTTCGACTCCTGTCAAACGCACCAAATTACGGAGAGTAGCTCAGTTTGGCAGAGCACTGCGTTTGGGACGCAGGGGTCGCAGGTTCAAGTCCTGTTTCTCCGACCATTTATATTGGGGTGGTAGCTCAATTGGTAGAGCACCTGTCTTGCACATAGGAGGTCGCGAGTTCGACTCTCGTCCGCTCCACCATTTTTATTGGCGAGGTAGCTCAGCTGGTTAGAGCATCTGGTTCATACCCAGGAGGTCGTGGGTTCGACTCCCTCCCTCGCTACCATAAAAATAATAAACGGTCCTTTAGCTCAGTTGGTTAGAGCCGTCGGCTCATAACCGATTGGTCGCTGGTTCGAGTCCAGCAAGGACCACCATTATATAAACATCAAAATATTGGCGTTGAGGAGATGTACCCAAGTCCGGTTGAAGGGGTTGGTCTTGAAAACCAAGAGGTGGCGAAAGCTGCGCGGGGGTTCGAATCCCTCCATCTCCGCCATTTATTTATCGCGGAGTGGAGCAGTCTGGTAGCTCGTTGGGCTCATAACCCAAAGGTCGCAAGTTCAAATCTTGCCTCCGCAACCAAGGTTCTGTAGTGAAGTGGTTATCATGCCTCCCTGTCACGGAGGAGATCGCGGGTTCAAATCCCGTCAGAACCGCCATTTATTTATAAGGCCCGGTAGCTCAGTCGGTAGAGCATGCGATTGAAGCTCGCAGTGTCGGCAGTTCGATTCTGTCCCGGGCCACCATTAGTAAATATTGTTATATTTATTAATGGTGTTAAAACAATAGGTTAATACCTATTGTTTTTATTTATAATTAATATATGAAATGCATTGTTGGATTAGGAAATGTTGGAAATCAGTACGAACAAACAAGACATAATCTTGGGTTTTTAATTATTGAAGAATTAAAAAAAAGATGAAATTTAACATTTAAAAATAAATCTTTAATGAGTTATGCAACTTATTTTATAAATGGAGAAAAAATAATTATTATAAAACCAATTTCATTTATGAATAATTCAGGACAAGTTATTAATGATGCTATGAATTATTTTAATTTAAATATAGAAGATATAATTATATTTGTTGATGATAAAGATCAAGAAATGGGAAACATTAAAATTGTTAATAGAGGTGGTCATGGTGGACAAAATGGCATTAGAAATACAATTGATTTTTTAAAAACGAATAATTTTATTAGAGTAAAGGGAGGAATAGGTTCGAATCCAAATATTGATACTTCAAGTTATGTTCTTGGTAAATGAAATGTGGAGCAAAAAATAAAATTACCAAAATTAATAAAAATTATGGCAAATATAGCAGAAGATTTTATTAATATGGATTATATTGAACTTAGTAATAAATATAATGGAAAATAATATTATTGTTGGAGTGTCAGGTGGACCAGATTCAATTTATTTGCTTAATAAATTGAATAACGAACAACAATTCACTTTAATAGCAGTTCATGTTAATTATCATCTTAGAAAAGATTCTAATTTAGATCAAAAATTAGTTGAAAATTTCTGTCATGAAAAAGGAATAAAACTTATTATTAAGAATATTAAAAAAGAAGATTGAAAAAAATTTTCCTTTTTAAAAAATAAACAATCAATAGCAAGAGAACAAAGATATGAAGAATATATATCTGCTGCTAAAAATAATAATACAAAATATATATATATTGCTCATCATGCTGATGATTGATTAGAAACTGCAATAATGCAAAGAAGTAGATCCGAAGATTATTTATTTTTTGGGATTAGAGAAAAAATAAATTATCATGGATATACAATTCAAAGACCTTTACTTAATATGTTTAAGGAAGATATTATTAAATACCTAAAAAAGAATAATATAAAATTTATTATAGACAAAACTAATGAAACTCCTATATATGAAAGAAATAAATTAAGAATAACTTTATTAAATATTTCTAAAAAAGAAAAATTAAAAAAAATAGAAGATTTTAATAAAATAAATATTTCAAAAGAAGAAATCAATAGGGAAGTGGAAAATGTTTATAAAAAATTTATAGATGTTAATTT
>JABSQD010000035.1 GCA_013214765.1 Mycoplasmataceae bacterium
AATAAACAAGGGTTAAAAGAAATAAATGTTATTACAGAATTAAAAAAAAGAATAAATGAATTCCAAAGACCAAATGTATCAAATATTGATAATGCAATTTTAGTTACATCAATTGTTGAACCAAAGTTAAATGATTTTTATTTGGATAAATTGATTACTATTTTTCATTCTAGAAATATAAAACCAATTTTAATTTTTACTAAAAAAGATTTATCAAAAAATGAAAAATATTTATCTATTATTAATGAATATATAAATGCAGGATTTAAAGTATTAATTACTAATAAAAATATTACTTCTCATCAAAAAGATAAATTACATAATTGAACAAAAGATAAATTATCTGTGATAACTGGACAAACAGGAGTTGGAAAATCAACTTTATTAAATAATATTAATAAATATTTAAACATTGAAGTAGGAGAAATTTCAAAGTCATTAGGAAGAGGGAAGCATACAACAAGGCATGCTGAGGCTTTTGAAATATTTAACAATTCTTTTATAATAGATACTCCTGGATTTTCATCATTAGAGATAAAAGATTTGGATTCAAATACTATTGCTTGAAATTTTTTTGATTTTGAAAAAAATATTGGAATGTGTAAATTTAGAAATTGTTTACATATTAATGAAAAAGGATGCAAAATAATAATGAATGGTTATTCTGAACGAGTAATTAATAATTATAAAAAATTATTAAAAAATAATATATAATTTTTATGTTGTGATAAGAATAATTTCTTTTTTTAATCAATGTATTTTTAATATTAAATTTCTATTCAATAATAGAAGTCAATTATTGTTATTATTTTTATTACCAATTATGATTTCATTATTGTTAATAACAATATTTCCTGTTCAATTTGCATTAGGAATAACTATACAAATATTTATGTTAGTGTCATTAGGAATTATATTTTGTTCAATTACATATAATTTTAGGAAATCTACTTTATATCGAAATTTATCTATAACAAATATTAGCAATAATATTTTTTATTTATCTACATATATGATTATGATTATTTTTGGAATAATTCTTAGTTTTGTATTTATATCATTTATTATGATTTATTCTGTATTTGATTTATTAAAAATTTCTTGAGTAGGAAATTCGCCAAGTGGTTGGCATATGGATTATTTAAAAATGAATTGAGGAGAATATATTTTTGTCATGTTTGAAATTATTACGATTTCTTTTGCATTTTTATTTTTCTTAAAATCTATTATTACTAATATTAATGTTTTTTATATAGCAATACTTTCAATGATGGTATTAATAATTATATTCGGAGGAACACTTAATACTTATTTTATAAGTTCTTATAGTTCTGCCAATAGTTCATCTCCTTATCCCTATCTTCCTTTATATAAAGCTTCAATATTTCCTGATGCCATGTTTATTCCTTCCTTATTATTTCCTTTTTATTCTCCCGGACAATTACTTTCAATAATCGGACAACAATCCTTAATGGATTCTGACGGAAACGCAGTTTATGGAACAGGATTAATGAGTATATTTCAATGACCGAAAGAGTCATATTATTCTAATTGAAGTTTAATTTATACACATTGAAATATGTGAAAATGAAAAATAATGTTATTAATGCCTATTATTCATATTTTAATATTTGGAATATCAGGATCTTTAATATCGAAATTTAATAATAAAAATAGTTAAAATTGTAAAAAAGATTAATATCCTGTTTTTTGTCTGTCATAATTTTTTTTATTTTTAATATCATAAGCTTTTTCCAAGTCTTTCATTGTATAACCCATAACATATGAAATTTCACATATAGTAAATAATATACTTTTAAATAATTTTTGATTTTTGTTATAAGATAATTCTAATATTTTTTTAGATATATCAAAATAAATAATTTTAATTGGTCTTTTCATATCTTTCATCAATAATATTCATTCTTCATTTTTTAAAGTGTTTCCTAATGAAAATGCGAAGTGTAAACAATCTACTAATTCATCCAAAATAATTTCTTTTGATGAAGATGGTTTTTTAGATCAATATTTAAAAAATCTAATTTCATTAGAAACTTCTCCTATTTCGATATTAAGAGCAATTATTCTATTTTCTCAATATTCATTTTCATTCATTTTTTTTGTGTTATTTTTAATATATTTGTCTAATTTTTTTTGTTTTTCAGATTGAATTGTAAAATCATATTTCATATAATTTAATTTTACTATAAGGTATATAATATAATTAAGAAACATATGAAAAAAGAAAAACACTCTAAATGTAAACATGATCATTCTTCTAAAAAAAATAGTTTGCATATTCATAATGTAGAAAAAAATAAAAAATTTGAAGAAGATAAATGTACTCATAATTCTACGGAATCTAATAACAAATTATGAAAATTCATTAAAAAAATATTTATAATGTTGGGATGGATAGTAATTCATGATCATTCTCATGATAAAAATTTGATTGGTCATAATCATGAAAATCATAATCATGAATCATTTCAAACAAAAAAATGAATATTGGTAATTGGTTTAATTTTAGCTGGATGAGCAATATTTGTAATGATATATTCATTGTTACATTCTCAATTAGGATGAATTTGAGATTCTGACTTTTTCATTATTATAAATAATGAATGATTAAAATTTGTAATAGGAACGATAGGAATGTTTTTAATAGGTATATCGTTTTTAATTGGTTCAACAACATCATTAATGAAAAAACAAATTGCTGAAGATACACTAGTAGCAGTAGCTACAACTTCAATTTATTTTTTATCTATATTAGGAATGATTTTGGGATGAGAAGAATATTTATTATTTTATGAAGTTGTAGAAATATTAGCTTTAATATATTTAGGAAGGTTTATCGAGGAATGATTAACAAATAAAGTTTCAAAAGAAATGAATTCATTAGATTCATTAAAACCTAAGGACGCAATTATTATAAGAGGTGGTAAGGAAGTCAGCATTAATGTTAATGAAATAGTTCTTGGAGACATATTAATTATTAAACCAGGAGCAATAGTTCCAGTTGATGGAATTATTATTACAGGTAGCACAACTATTGATGAATCATCACTAACAGGTGAGTCAACGCCAATTTTCAAAGTGAAAGGATCTACAGTATTTAGTGGAACGATTTCATCAAATGGTTTAATAAAAATTAAAGCAACAAAGTTAATTGAGGATTCTTTTATAAGTAAAATTATTAATGGAGTTTCAAAAGCTGCGGAAGCAAAACCCAAAACCCAAAGATTAGCAGATAAAATTGCTGGAATATTAGTTCCGTTAGTATTAGTTATTGCATTAGTAACATTATTGACCATTGGTTTCACAGATAATTGATCAAGAGCTATACAGGGAACAATGACTGTGATGGTTATTGCTTGTCCTTGTTCATTTGCAATGATTACTCCAATAGGAGTTTTAGTTGGTTCGACAATTGCTAAAAAAGAGGGAGTAATATTTAATTCTAAAAAAACATTTGAAATTATTAAAGATATAAATGTGATATGTTTTGACAAAACAGGAACACTTACTGAAGGTAAATTTAAAATAATTGACTCTTCATTACCGAAAACTGCAATTCAAAAATTAGTTGATATCGAAAATACTTCTACACATCCACTAGCACATTCAATTGTTAATCATTTTAATAAAATACAACCTAAATCAATTAAAACTGTAGAAGTATTAGGTAAGGGATTGAAATCAGGAAACATTTATGTTGGTTCTCATAAATTTGTAAAAGATTTACATCCTAAGTTTATTGAAATTAAGGAAATTATTAAAAAAAGAAATTCAGGTTCAGTTTTTATTTACATGTTTAATAAAAAAGAAATTATTGGACATATCGAAATGAAAGATCAAATTAAAGATTCGACTTTAGAAACACTTTCTTCATTAAGAAATATGGGTCTTGATGTTGTTATGATAACAGGTGATCAACATAATACTGCAAATAGTATTGCTTCCTCAATAGGAATAAAACCTGAAAATGTATATTCTGAAGTTAATCCAGAAGATAAAGCAAATATAATTAAGGAATTGCAACAAAAAGGATTACATGTAGCTTTTGTTGGAGATGGAATAAATGATTCTGTAGCATTAACTCAATCAGATTTAGGAATAGCAATGGGCGAAGGATCTGATGCCGCAATTGAATCAGCTGATATTGTATTGAGCAAAAACGATTTGACTCTTGTATCATATTCTATATTTCTTTCAAGAAAAACTATTTTTAATATCAGAAGAGGATTTTCAATTGCGGTTGCATATAATTTAGTTGCGATTCCAATTGGAGCAACTGGATTTATTCCACCAGTATTTGGAGCATTATCTATGATTTTCAATGATTCAATAGCAATGGTTAATGCTATGACATTAACTAATGCAAAGAAAAAAAAGTTTACTAAAAAATATAATAAAAATTAATTTTACATAAAGAACACTATATTATTTTATATAGTGTTTTGTTATAATATATATGGTTATGGCGAGTGTGGTGAAGTGGTTAACACAGCGGTTTGTGGTACCGCCATTCGCGGGTTCAATTCCCGTCACTCGCCCCATTTTTTTATTTTATAGGAAGTTTTATGGAAATTTTATTAAAAGAAACATCATCTAATGAAGAAGAAACATTATTAATAGGTGAAAAAATAATTAAAATAATGCCCAAGGATATTAATTTAATTATTCTTAAAGGAAAAATCGGATCTGGAAAAACTATCCTTGTAAAAGGAATGGCTAAAAAATTAAAAATAAAAGAAGATATTGTATCTCCCACATTTGGATATAAAAGAACATATTCAGGTTTAGTTCATTATGATTTATATTTAATAAAAAAAATTAAATCAAAAGAATTGATTTCTTTACTATCCGAAGAAT
>JABSQD010000036.1 GCA_013214765.1 Mycoplasmataceae bacterium
TGAGATAATTTTACAGCTTTTTCATAATCTTTTTTTGAATGAACTATTGTAATAAATCTCTTTGCTACTTCATTTTGTAATACTCTATTTTTAGGAGATAATTCATGATTTTTTTTAATTTGATTATATTCTATTTCGGTAATATTTGTTAATTGTACTAATAATTTAGACGAAGTTATATCAGATTGATTAAAAAAATATTGAAACAATTCATAAGATGATGTTTTTGTTTTATCCAATCACATTGGAGTTCCTTGAGTTTTTCCAATTTTATTTCCATTTTCATCAGTCAACAAATTAATAGTTATTCCAGATACATCAACTTCATTTCCATGAATTTTTCTAATTAATTCTGTACCAGCAGTAATATTACCTCATTGATCTGAACCACCAAGTTGAAGTTTTGCATTTTTATTTTCATATAAATACAAAAAATCAATAGCTTGAAACATTTGGTATGAAAATTCAGTATATGAAATACCATTATTAATTCTATTTTTAACAGACTCCTTTGAAAGCATTGTATTCACATTAAACAATTTTCCAAATTTTTGATACAACTCAATAATTGACATAGATTCATAAATCTTAATATTATTAAATGTACTAAAATTTACAATCCCCATTTTATTTGCTAATTTTATTATTTGTTTTTCAATCATATTAGAATTTTTTTCAATATCTTGAAAAGAAACTATATCTCTTTCAGAATTTCTTCCTGATGGATCACCAATCATTCCTGTGAATCCACCTAAAACTAAAATTGGTTTTAGTCCATGATTATTTAAAATTTTTGCAAGATTTAGTGTCATAAAATGCCCAACATGTATCGAATCAGAAGTAGGATCAATCCCAATATAAAAACTTCCTTCTTCTTCTACTATATTCACTAACGAATTTTCATTAGCTATATCTTTTAACAATCCTCTTCAATATAAATCTTTTTTTAAATTTTTTATTTTCATATTATTATTTTTCTATTTTATCAATTAAATCAAAAGAAATTTTTGCAATTTTCTCTTCAACTAATTTAACCTTTTCCTCAAATGATTCTATTTCTAAAAACTCTTCCATTAAATTAGTCAAACCATTAATAAAAGAATCAATATTCATTTTGATTGCATCAGAGTCTAAACCTTCTATATCATTAACTGTATCTCCAATAAACTTCTGAATCACTTCAATTCAATCATCTGTTTTTTTTAATAAATTTTCAAATATTTCTTCAATCTTTTTAGTTTTTAGATTAGTTATTATGTAACCTGAAAAAATACCAGCTATAACAAAAATTAATGTTCTCATTATTTTTTAATTGTAGTTTTCTGCATTGGTTTTATTGCTGTTTTTTTTACTGATTTTGAAGCTGTTTTTTTTACTGGTTTTTTTATAGTTGTAGTTTTATTTTTGGATAATTTATTTTCTTTTGATTTATTTGTTGATTTTGATTTGATGTCTTTTTTAAATGTTTCTCCCTTTTCTTCAACATTTGATCTCATTTTTTCTAATATTGAATAAATATAGTTTCTATTTTCTGAAACTAATTTAATTGCTGATTTAAAACCATTTTGCGAAACTGCATCAAGTGATAAAGCATAATTAGAAATTTTATTCAAAGTTTCAACTGTTACATTAAGCGACTCCGATTTATATGTGATATCCTCAATTAAATAATCTACCTTTTTCAAAACAACATTTTTTCTTCTTAATCCTGCAATAATATAAAGAGATACAACAACTAATAATAAAAGTAAAGCTATTCCAATAATAAGCAAAGCAAGCATTGCCCCATCTGTTACATCTTTTGATACTATTCTTAATTGATTTAAAAAAATTACATTCATTTTGTCTCCTATCTTAATTTTACTATTTTATTAGAATTTATATCATTTAAAATTAATTTCATTAATTTAAGTGTTTCTTTATAATCTTCTAAATCAAACACAGTTGATCCAGAATGAAGATTTCTTGCAACTATTCCAATTGGGATAGTTCTAATTCCTTCCCTTGACAAATGAATAACTCCTGCATTAGTTCCACCTTTTGAAAAGTAATCTTGATATTTAATATTATTTTTTATTATTATTTCTTTTAAATATTTAATAATAAATTTAGAATATATTGTTCTTGCATCTTTATGTCTAAGCATTGTTCCTGCACCTAATATACCATTGGATTCTACTTTTGTTGGAATATCCATTGCTGGAGAAACATCAATAACAATAGATATATCTGGGTTTGATTTATATGAAAATGCTCTTGCGCCAATAAGTCCTATTTCCTCCTGTACCGAACCTCCAATTATTATATTAAAATCAAATTCTTTATCTTTAATATAATTCATAATTTCCATTACAATTGCAAGACCAACTCTATTATCAACAGCTTTAGCAATTACTCTATTTCCATTATATTCTGTTTTAGTATCAAATGTAATTACAGATCCTTTTTTAATTCCTCATTTAGAAACTTCCTCTTTAGAAGAAGCCCCAATATCTAATAACATTTCTTCTGTTTTTGGAGTTTTTTCTAATTGTTTATGAGAATTTGTATTAGGTCACTCAACTATTCCTGTATATGAATTTGAATAATCATCATTTCATATTCTTAATCTTTGTAAATTAAGAGTTTTATTTGAAATTCCACCAATTGATTCAAATAAAATAAATCCATTTTTAAGAATATCAGTTACCATAAATCCAACTTCATCCATATGAGCATCTATCAATAATGTTTTAGCTTTTTTATTTGATGAATTTTTTATACCAAATACAGAACCTAAATTATCAATCTCTAAATTTAGATTTGTTTTTTTAATATGATTAATTAATAATTCAGATATTTTTTCTTCTCTTCCTGATATTCCTGGTGTTTCAAATAATTTTGAAAGTATTGTTTTATTTAAATTCATTTTAATTTCCTTTTATAATCAAATATATTATATAATTTTATATATGAAACAAGGAGATTATTATGGGAAAAAAAATAGGATTAATTTTAGACTCAACTTGTGGGTTAACAAAAAAAGAAATAGAAAAAAAGGGATTTGGATTTATTCCATTAATTATTACTATAAATAATAAAGAATATAAATCAGGAATTGACATAAATGCTAAAGAAGTGCTAAAAAAAATGTCGGACAGAAATGTTATTGTAAAAACTTCTCTACCTAATGGCGCAGATATATTAAAGGCATTTAATTTTGTTTTAAAAAAATTTGACAGAGCAATTTATATTGGGATGAGTAGCAAATTTTCAGGAACAAACAATGCAGTAAGAATTGCTTCAAATGATGAAAAATATAAGGAAAAAATATTTGTGTATGATTCAGAATATTCATCACCTTGAACTTCTTTATACATTAATGAATTTGAAAGTATATTGAAAAAATATGATAATATTGAAAAAATATTTTCAATTCTTCAAAAACCTAATCCATTCATGGTGGGATTTTTATCACCTGGAGATATTTGATGATTTTATAAAGGTGGAAGAATATCTAAAATTCAATATTTAATTGGATCATTGATAAAAATAAAACCAATTTTAAAAGTTGCTGATGGAGAAATAAAAAAAGATAAAATTTCAAAAATAAGATCATTAGAAAAAGCAATTAATATGATGTGTCAATTGTTAGAAAAAACTATTGAAAATATAAAATCAAAAGATCTTAATTTTTCATTTGTAATGTTAAAATCAGATAATGAAAAATTAACAAATAAAATAAGAGAAAGTATAGTTAATTACTTTAAAATTAAAAAAGAAAATATTATTGAAATGGAATTATCACCAGAACAATCAGTTCATATGGGTCCTAATTCATTTGGTATGACAATATTAGTTCCATTAAAACAGTTAATAAACAAAATCTAAATTAAGGAAGTGATAAATATGAAAAGAAAAAAAGTAGCAATAATGATCGATTCAGAATTTGGATGATCAGAAAAAGAAGCAAGAAAAAAGGGATTTAATTTTATTCCTGTTGTAATTATTATGGATGAAGTAGAAGGTTTTTCAGGTGTGGATTATACTTTAGAATATATTTATAAAAATTTAAATAAAGATACTATTTTTAAAACATCTTCATCAAAATTAGGAATGTTTGAAGAAGAATATAGAAAAGCTTTAAAAACAGCTGATCATGTATTGTTTATAGGAATTTCCAAACATTTATCAGGACAAGTAAACTCAGCAAAATTAATATCTGAGTCAGACGAATTCAAAGGAAAAGTAACAATTTATGATTCTGAATTTATTGGACCATGATTACTACATTTGAATGATATTATTATTAAAATGATGAAGGAAAATCAATCTCTTGAAAATTTCATTAAATTATTAGATACTCAAAAAAATAAAATGTTTTCTTGATTATTTACGGAAAATTTAGATAGACTTTATGCATCGGGTAGATTAAGTAAGACTCAGTATATGGCTGGAACATTACTGAAAATAACTCCTATTATACCAATTATTAATGGAAGTATTTCTAAAAATGAAATTGTTAAAACAAGATCTGTTAAAAAAGGTTTGACAACAATTGTCAAAAATTCTATTAATAAATATAATGAATTATTAAAAAATGGTAATGACGCAGAAATAATGACAATATGTTTAGGTCCAGAAAATGATAATTTAATTATGCTAGAAAAAATATTTGAAGAATTAGGGTACAAAATTAAAAAAAGAAGTTGATTACCAGCAGCCATTCTTGGTCACGTAGGACTTGGAGGAGTTGGGGCTGGGATAGCTGTTATTCCTAAAAATAAAGAATTTATTAAAAAATAATTTAATAATATTGATAATAGACTAAACATAAATTTGTTTAGTCTATTTTGTTATTAAAAAAAAAAAAAAAAAAAAA
>JABSQD010000037.1 GCA_013214765.1 Mycoplasmataceae bacterium
AAACAATTCCATATAATTATTCGATTCAAAACCTAATGTTGAAGAATTTAATATTAAAATATGTTTTGTTTTGGGATATTTTTTTGATTCTTTACATATTCTAACTAAATTATCAATAACTGTAGGATCATAAATAATCGAAATAGATTCTTTTTCCATTGCCCTAAATCCAAAATATGCATTATTAGATATATCTACTAATTTTTCATTTTTTTTAAGTTTGTTCCAATCATTATTAATAGAAATAATAAAACTAATCTTTTTTTTCAATATCAAATTTTTCCTTATATCCTTTAGGTTTAATAAAAGGTTCTTTACATTGAAACACTCTTATTATATTACTTCTATGTTTAAATATCACTATAATTCCAATAATTAATGTAGAAATCATTGTTGTTCAATTAAATGTTCAATAAAGAAATAAGGCAGGAACAAACTCCATAAAAAACGGATGAAAAAATATGATCAATAAACATCCAATACCAACTCCAAAAATAGATCCTCATGCAGTTCACCTTGTTATCAAAATTACAATTATAAATATTATTAAAGAGATAATTGCTATTATTCAATTTAAAACAATAACACAACCAAACCCCGATGCCACACCTTTGCCACCTTTAAAGAGAAAATAAATAGGTCATAAATGTCCAAAAATAACAAACATCATCGATAACGGAATTGAAGCATAATAATATAAATAATCCGAATTTGTTTCGTCTAATGGTTGAAAAGTTCCCTTAGTTGCTATTAATGTTAATAACAAAGCAACAAATATCGATTTTAACATATCAAAAGTAAATACAATAATAAAACCTTTTGTTCCATATAATCTTCCAGCATTTGTTGCTCCAAAATTTTTAGAACCACTTTCTCCTAAATTTTTAGAACCTATAATAGATAATATTTGACCAACATTAATTGAACCTAATAAATAAGCAATTATAGAAAAAATTAAAGTACCAATTCAAAAACTTGGTTCAGATAACATACTAAAATCAAAATATCCTGTTGTATTATTTATTCAATCCATGTAACACCTCTCTTATTTATCATTATTAGTTTTTAAAACAGTAATGAATGCTGCTTGTGGAACTTCAACTTTTCCAATCATTTTCATTTTCTTCTTTCCTTTTTTTTGTTTTGAAAGAACTTTTTTCTTTCTAGATATATCTCCTCCATACAAACCACTAGTCACATCTTTTCTATATGCTTTAATAGTTTCTCTAGATATAATTTTACCACCAATTGCAGCTTGAAGAGGAACTTCAAAATTATGTTTCGGAATTATTTCTTTTAGTTGTTCTACTAATGTTTTACCAGTATAGTAAGCTTTATCTCTATCAATAATAACAGATAAAGCATCAACTGATTCTCCAGCTACAAGTATATCCATCTTAACTAAATTTCCAACTCTATATCCTATTTGTTCATAATCGAATGATGCATATCCTTTCGAAATTGATTTAATCGCATCAAAGAAATCAAAAACAATTTCTCCCATAGGAATTTCATATATTAACGAATTCATAGATTCGCTAAGAATTTCCATTTCAATATATGTTCCTCTTTTTTTAAAAATATAATCCATCAATTTTCCTATATATTCTTGTGGTGAAAATATCGACATTTTAACATAAGGTTCTTCTACATCTTTAATAATAGCTCTATCTGGAAATTGAGAAGGATTTTGAATATATTCATGTTTTCCATTTGTTTTATTTATTTTATAAATAACAGATGGAGCTGTAGCAATAACTAAAATATTAAACTCACGTTGAATTCTTTCTTGAATAATCTCCATATGCAACAATCCTAAAAAACCAACCCTAAATCCAAAACCTAATGCTTGTGATGTTTCTTTGATATATTCTAATGAAGAATCAGAAAGAGAAATTTTATCTAAAGCTTCTTCAAGTTGTTGATATTTATCTGTTTCTATTGGATAAAATCCAGAGAAAACCATTGGTTTTGAAGGTTTGTATCCTGGTAAAGATTCAATATTTTGATTTCCTACATGTGTAATTGTATCTCCGATAGCAATTTGTTTAATATCTTTAACATTAGTAACAACTCAACCAGTTTCACCAGATTCAAGATATTTTTTTTCAACTTCATAAGGAGTATTAATACCTACAGATATAACTTCAATTTCTTTATTGTGTTGAATAAATTTTAACTTATCTCCAGATCTCAATGTTCCCTCTTCAATTCTAACATATATAATAATTCCCTTGTATGAATCAAAATAAGAATCAAACACTAATGCCCTCAATGGTGCATCATCATCAGCATTTTCAGGATAAGGAATTTTATCAATAATTTGATCAAAAACTTTTTCTACATTTAATCCTGTCTTTGCAGAAATTAGCGGTGCATCAGAAGCATCAATTCCTAAAGTATTAAATATATCAAGTTTTGTTTTTTCGACATCAGAAGCTTCCATATCAACTTTATTGATAACTGGAATAATCTTTAAATCATTCTCTAATGCAAGATACATATTTGCAATTGTTTGTGGTTGAACTCCTTGTGTAGAATCTACAAGTAAAATTGCTCCTTCAGAAGCTGCTAATGATCTAGATACTTCATAAGTAAAATCAACATGTCCTGGCGTATCTATAAGATTAAGAATATACTCTTCTCCATCCCTTGTATATTTAACTTGAACAGAATTAAGTTTAATTGTGATTCCTCGTTCTCTTTCAAGATCCATAGTATCTAATAATTGAGACTTCATATCTCTTGTTGTTACAGAATTAGACATTTCTAAAATACGATCAGCTAAAGTAGATTTACCATGATCGATATGAGCTATTATAGAAAAATTTCTTATATTCTTTTTATTCATATTAATTAAATTAATTATAATATAATAATGAAATTAATTTGACTTATATAGTGTTTCCATTAACAATTGTTTTTATAATTTCTAAATCTTTATCTAAAATTAATATATCAGCTAAGTATCCTTCTTTAATTTCTCCAAGATTATCTAATTTTAAATATTTTGCTTGGTTAGTAGAAGTCATCATTGATGCCTCTTCTAAAGTTGCATTTGTAAATTTAATAAAATTTTTGAAACACATATGCATATTAGAAATTGAACCAGCTAGTGCTCCATCTATTTTTGTAAATATTTTATCATTCTTTTTATAAATATCTAACTCACCTAATTTATAATTTCCATCAGGCATTCCTTTAGCTAAAACTGAATCAGTTATTATTAATATTTTATTAATAGGTTTTACTTTATATAGCATTTTAACTATATTAGGATGAACATGTACCCCATCTACAATAATTTCTGTATATAAATCATCTTCAATTAATGCTCTAACAATAGATGTATCTTCTCTATGGTTAAAAATTGGCATTGCATTAAAAGTATGAGTTATACCTTTAAGACCTGACTCCATAAATTTTTTAGTTTCTTTACCTGTAGCTATAGTATGTGCAAGAGATGGAACTATTCCTTTAGAAGAAATATATTTGATTACATCATTTGTTGAATTTTCATATGCTGCTGAAATTATTTTTAAATTTCCAAATGCAGACATTTCATCTACATGATGTTTTTTTAAAGGAACTAACAACTCTTCTTTATGTGAACCTTTTTTTGCTTTATTAAGAAAATTACCCTCAATATTCACACCTAAATATCTTGCTTCATTTTTTTTAGGATTATCCATAATATGCTTTGCTGTTTTTAATGAAGATAATAAATTATCATATTCTGTCGTTATAGTAGCATGAACTATAGAAGTAGTTCCTTCACTAGTTACTTTTTTCAAATACTTTCTTGTAGATTTTTCAGAATTATCAACAAAATCAGTTCCATAACCACCATGAGTATGAATATCAATAAAACCAGGGATAATGTATTTTTCATTTCCTGTTAACTTATCAGAAGATAATTTAGTAATTTTTTTAATTAAATTTTTTTCAATTTCAACCTTAATATATTCATTTTTTCTATTTAGCCCTTTTATTATCATATTATTTAAATTCCTCTAAATCAGTAACAATAGTCATATTTGGATGATCGATAAAAAAGGTAATAGGTCAATCTATTCTTTTTACTCCTTCTTTTAATTTATTAAGAGCATCCCTTTTCCCTTCTCCTCAAGCTAGTAATATTATTTCTTTTGATTTATTATATATATCATGAAGACCCATTGTAATCGCGCTTGTTGGATAATCTGATCTTCCTGGGAAATTTGATTTGATAGTTGATTTTGTTAATTCAACTTCGTTAGTTCTAGTATCAAATGAAGTTCCTGGTTCATTAAAAGCAATGTGTCCATTTGTTCCTACTCCTAAAATGGTGAAATCAAACATATCAATTTTATCTAATGATTCATCATATTTTTTCACATCATCTGGAAAAAATGTATTTGATTTATTTATGTCAATATCATTAAATAAATTATCATTCATAAAATTTCTAAATGAGTCTTTTGGAAATTTATCTATTTCTCTATATTCATCTAAATTATATGAAATTAAATTTTTAAAAGATAATCCTTCGTTTTTATGTTTGTTTATTAAATTAGTATAAACTCCAATAGGAGAATTTCCTGTAGCTAATATAAATAATGGTGTTGTTTTTTTTTGTATTATTATAGCCATTCTATCTGCTACAATTTTTTCTAATTCTTTTTTATTTTTTACTATAAATTTAATCATGTTTAT
>JABSQD010000038.1 GCA_013214765.1 Mycoplasmataceae bacterium
CTTATTAATATTGTAGTTAATAAAGGTATATCAACAATTGATTTAGTTATAGATTTTGCTATATCTTTATTATTGATGACGAAAAAAGAAAATGAATAAATTATATGTCATACCTACTCCGATAGGTAATTTGAATGATTTAACACTTAGATCAATTAAAATTTTAAAAAATGTTAAATATTTACTTTGCGAAAACACAAAGATAACTGGAAAAATTAAGAAACATTTAAATTTAGATTTAAAATTAATATCCTTACATAAATTTAATGAAATATCGAGAATAAATGAAATAAAATTATTATTAAAAGAATCTGATGTAGCTTTGGTTAGTGATGCAGGAACTCCTACAATATCTGATCCAGGGCAGATATTGATTAAAGAATTAAAGAATGATGTAGAAATTATTCCATTGCCAGGCCCGAATTCCATTACGACAGCTTTATCAGGATCCGGTTTAGAATTTTCTTCTTTTTCATTTATAGGATTTTTAGAAAAAGAAGAAAATAAAATAATTTCTAAAATTAAACAACATATTTATTCAGAAGTTATTGTTGCTTATGAATCTCCCAATAGAATAAATAAAACTCTTAGTTTTATTTTAAAAAATTTTGGAGATATACAAGTTGTAATTGCTAGAGAATTAACTAAAATTTATGAAGAAATAGTCAGAGATAAAATTTCTAATTTAATTAAAAATACTTTTAAAGGTGAAATAGTTTTGTTGATACCGACTAAAGAAATTAATTTAATTGATGATTATAAAATTCATATTAATAAATTGATTGAAGTTGGATTAGATGATAAATCAATCATTCATTATCTTACTTCTACAACCAAATTTAAAAAAAATGATATTTATAATTATTTAAAAACTATAAAGTAATATAATTAAATTGAAAAATTTATGAAAAAAAAATTTTATGTAACAACACCCATATATTATCCTAATGATAAATTGCATCTTGGACATGTTTATACAACAACTTTGGCTGATTATATTTCTAAATATAAAAAAATGCAAGGGTATGAAACTATGTTTTTGACTGGTTCGGATGAACATGGTCAAAAAATATTAGATAGAGCTTTAGAATCTTCTATGGACCCATTATCATTTGTGACAAATATTATTACTGAATTTAAAAATTTATGAAATAAATTAGATATAAATTACGATATATTTATTAGAACAACAGATAAACTTCATAAAAAATATGTTGCAGAATCTTTTACAAATCTTTTGAATCAAGGATTCATATACAAATCTATTTATACAGATTTGTATTGTAAATCAGATGAAGCATATTTTACAAAAACACAAGCCCCTACACAATTATGTCCAGATTGTGGGAAAGACTTGGAAATTTTATCTGAAGAATCATATTTTTTAAAAATAAAAAATTTTAAAAAATGAATTAAAGATAAATTAGAAAATTCTAATATTTTAATTCCGAAATATAGAATAAAAGAATTGATAAATAATTTTGTGAATGATCTACAAGATTTATCAATTTCTAGAGTGTCATTTTCGTGAGGAATAAAAATAAATGAAAATAAGGCGCACATTATATATGTTTGAATGGATGCTTTACAAAATTATATTTCAGCACTTTCATATCCCGAATCTAAATTTACCATTGATGAAGTATGAAATAAAAATAGTGATGTTGAACTTCTTCAATTAGTTGGAAAAGAAATAACTAGATTTCACTGTATATATTGACCAATTATATTAAAAATGAAAGGTTATAGAGAACCACGAATATTAGCTCATGGTTGGTTAGTGACAGATTCTGGTGAAAAAATGTCTAAATCCAAAAAAAATGTAATAGATCCTATTAAATTAATAGATATATATGGTGCAGATGCATTAAAATTTTATTTAACAAATAATATAGTAACTGGAGAAGATGGTAAATTTTCACAAGATTTATTAGAAGAAATGATTAATGGATTGTTAGTTAATAAATACTCTAATTTAGTTGCTAGAACTGACTCAATGATTAAAAAGAGTTTTAATGGGATTGTTCCAGAAAATAATATTTCTAACAAAAACATAATTAAGTTAAAAAATAGGTTGGATGAGATTAAAAATTCTTATTTTATTGATATGGATAATTTTAATTTTTCAAATTCTACAAAAAAATTAATAAAATATATAGAAGAAATAAATGGATTTATTGATATAACTGAACCATGAAAAGAAAAAGGGGATAATCTATCGGCTATTTTAAATACCATAGTTAATGAAATTTTTAATATAACAACGATGCTCTCTCCTTTGTTATTAAATTCATATAAAAAAATCTGTTTTTGATTAAATTATGATGAAAAACCTAATTTCGAAAATTTAGGAAAGGACTTTAAAGGAGTGAAATTAAATAAAATAGATTATTTATTTTCAAGAATAGAAAAGGATAAAAATAACAAATTTAATTAAACTTAATAAATTTGTATTTTATTATAAACTCAATAAAAGTAATTAAATAATTTGTATAATGTTACTGATTATTTTTTTTATTTTGATGAACTGATTCTGTAATTTGGGTAGCTACCATATGTCCAAGAGTATTGTTTGGTCTAGCTATAGTTCTTTCGTTTATTTCTTGAATTGGAATAACAACAGTCATATAAAAAGCACTAGATATTCCAAACATCCCCAAAGTAGAAAGTATGATTGTATAATCGGCGCTCCCAACACCAGAAGTACTTATAGATAAAATCATAATCATTCCTATTGCCATAAATATTGTCTCTACATTCATCACTCCATAATTAGATAATGACAATGAAACAATTAACATTGGAGAAAACCCATTACACATTATCATTCCCATTATCATTCCTTTAGTGGGTGTTAGTTGAGTAATTTCTTTAGAAACTCCGAGCTTCATAAGGTTGTGTTGTGTAGTGGGAAGGGATGCTTGAGTATTTTGATTAGCAAAGACAGTTAATGATTGAGTTAAAAGTATGGACATTTTTTCTTTTTTTGTTATATTTGCCTTAGAAAGAAAAATATTTGCTAGTATTAACGATACTAATATTATTAATGCTCCAAATCAATAAATTCCTAAATAAACACCCATTAATTTAAGAATATTTCCTGTTTGGTGTATATCAGATAAACCAAGTATGGATAATCTAGTAATTATCACAAATGGAACTAATATTATAACACTCTTGAAATAGGTTGTAATGTAGCTTAATATTTTATTGAATCATTTTTTTATAGAATATTTATTTTTATTATTAATTGATATTCTAATTATAATACCAGTAATTATTCCCATTAGCATCATTCCTAAAATCATTCATCATTTTGTGAAATAGGAAACTATATTTATTCCACCAGATACTTCCTCTTCAGGAATGACAGAATTATCAAATCAACTATCGGGTATTGCGATTATAAATGGAATCATTAGAGAAGCAACTAATATTCCTAAAAAAGAAAGCAATAATAAAGAACCGAATGATGTAGCATAAGTTTTTTTATTTATTTTTGTTAAATTACCATTTAAAATAAAAATAGTTACAACAATAAATATATATATTGGAATCATAATAGAAATAATTCATATAAATATATGACCTACAATTCCTAGTCATCCTTTTGTTTGTTCTAAAATATTTTCTTTGACATTTTCATCCACTCAATCAAAAGAGGTGTTGATAGATAACAAAATACCCATTGAAAGTATTCCTAGTATAAGACTGGATATCATAGCAATTATTTTGCCTTTTTTCCAAAGTAATAATCCTGTAATTATTGAAAAAAATATAACAATCAATATTGAAACGAAAAAGTATCAATGAAAGCTATAAAATAAATCATTAAATTCAGAAACATTAAAAATAGATAGTAAATTCATGTTTTTCTCCTGTTCATTCTATTAGTTATTTTAATAAGAATAAATTAGAAAATAATAGATTGAATATCAATGTATTGTTTGACTCCGTCTTTAATTTGTTCAAAGATATCTTCAATAGAAAAATTAGAAAATAAAATAGTAGAAAATCCTGTTTTCTTATGTTTTTCCTCATCACAAGAAATTGAGCAAATTATATTATGCAATGTATTTTTCATTTTTGTGATTTCTTTTTGCTGAATATTACAACATTTTTCTTTGATTTTCATAATATTTTAATTATATATTAATTGGTTGAGTATCAACTAATAAATGAAATACTGTCTATAAATAAATAAACAATATAACTAGCCCCTATTCCAAAGATGTTTAAAAAAAAGAAATAGAATATATATATTATGTCAGTTATAATAAATCCCACAAAACCTCACTTAGATTTTCTGAGCACAATGTATCAACAAATAACTACAATTCCTGAAGAAATAATATCAATTCAAACATTAATACTATTTAATCCTCCATTAAAATTTGTAAAATTTATAAAAACGATTCCGAAATTAATAAATAAAAAAATATCTTAATGCTATTTTTTGTTTATCATTAATTAGGATTTAAACAAAAGGATGAAGCATTAGTTTTTTACATTATTATAT
>JABSQD010000039.1 GCA_013214765.1 Mycoplasmataceae bacterium
TTCTTTTAGAAAATATGAATAAAATATTAGCAGCATTAGATGAAGAAAATACTCCTAAAGGATATAAAGTAACTATTATTGTTAATGAGGATATGTTAGAATGAAAATATACTCCCAAATCTGAAAATACAATAATTTTAGAAAAAATTAAAAAAGTTAGTTCATTTTATAAATATAAACTTCCATTAGATTGAAATAATTTTTATTTGGTAAATTTAAATAATATTAGGTGAACAGAAGACAAAAGAACTTTAGCAATTGAATGTAAAAAAATTATATCTTTAATTGAAAGTGGAAAAAAAGCAAAAGGATTCTGATTATATGGTATATCCAATTCTGGAAAAACATATGCATCAATAGCATTATTAAACATGATTGCTTTAAAAGGGAAATCAGTTGCGTTTGTAAATATTTCTGACTTAGTTGCCAAAACACAAGATTCATTTAGAAATTTTAATGCTTATTCAGGGAATGCTCTTGAGCAAGTTAAAAAAGCTGATGTAGTAATTATTGATGATTTGGGTTCCGAAAGACCTACGCCTTGATTTAAAGAAAATATTCTACTTCCTATTATTGATTATAGAGTCAAGGCAGATAAAACAACTATCTTTACATCTAATTCGAATATTAGTAAATATGGAAATAAATTAAAATTTAGATCACAAAATCCAGAAATTGAAGAAGACACAAATAACAAAATTATTTCTAGAATTAATTCTTTGATTACTAAGGAGTGTAAAATAGGTTAATGGAAATTTTATTATATTTATCAGGAATTTTTATATTATTATTATTGGTGGCATTGTCAGCTCTTTTTTCTTTTTCAGAAATGGCTATTTCTTCTGCTAACAAAATAACTTTAAAAGCAATTTCAGAATCTAAAAATTCAAGTAAAATTAGCAAAAAACGAGCAACAAGAGTTATTCATTTTATTGAGAATTATAATGAACATATTTCAGCTATAGTTATTGTTAATAATGTAGTTAATATTTTATTTTCAACTTTAGCAACTGTTTATTTTACAATATTTGCACAAAATATTTTACATAGTGTGGCATTTGGTCCATTGATGGCATTTTTAATTATGACACCTATTGTAATAATTTTTGGAGAAATTATACCTAAACAATTAGCTAAAAAATTTCCGGAAATAGGGACTATGAAACTTTCTTGAACATTACAAATTGTGAATATGTTCTTGAAGCCTATTACTTATTTATTGAGTAAATTAATTAAAGAAGAAAAGAAAAATCTTCTTAGCTCTGATGAAGAAATAAATTTAGCATTAGAAGATGCGACATCTATTGGTGTAACTACTTCTTTTGAACAAAATATAATTAAAAGATTTTTAGAGCTTGATAAATCATATGTAAAAAATGTAATGTTGCCAAAAAAAGATGTAGTTACTATTCCGTTGAATATTACAAAAAATAAAATAGATAATATATTAAGAAAAAATTCATATACAAGATTACCGATGTTAAATAAAAATGGAGAGATAAAAAAAATATTTTCAACAAAAAAATATTTAGTTGATAAACTTAGAGGAGAAACAGAAGTTCTTAAAAAATATATGTATGATTTTACAAAATTTAATACTGATGACAACCCATTTCATATTTTCGAATCTTTAAGAAACAAAAGAGAAAAAATGGCTATTATTTTTGATGAACATAAAGTTTTTGTTGGAATAATAACAGTAGAGGATATTATTGAGTTAATGTTGGGTGAAATTTATGATGAATATGATGTTGAAGAAGATGGGGTTTATACTTTGAATGAAACATCATTTATTGTTACTCCAAATGTAAAGGTTGGATATTTTATTAAAAAATATTCTCCTGAATTTGTTCTTAAAACAGAACATAAGGAAAAAACTTTTAATCAATGGATTAAAATAATAGCTGGAAAAACTCCTATTTTAAATGAACATTATATATTCAAAAACATGATTATATGAGTTCAACAAGATAAAATGAATGAAAAGAAAATAATTTTTGAAATTGATATCGTTTAGTAGTATCATTAAAACATATTAAAGATTAAAATAATGACTACACAAACCAAATTATTACAACCTTCTAAAATAAAAATGAATAAATCTAAAATTTATTTATTTTTACTTGTTGGTTCTTTTCTTGTTTCGTTTGGATCATATTATTTTATAATTAATGCTCAATTATTTACTCCAGGTTTAGGAGGAATATCATATGGTTTGGCTTATGTTATAAATGATATTATCGGAACAGATGATAAATTTCTTGATGTTTCTAATGTGATTATTTTTTGAATAGTATATATATTAGGAAATATTCCGATTATATACTTTACTTTAAAATGGTACACAAAGAATTTTTTTAAATTGTCAATGTTCTTTTTTGTAACAAATTTTATTTTTAGTATGATATTGGCTAATGTTCCTGTATTTAGTGAACAAATATTTTCTATTGATAAAAATTCTGAATCATCAATTGAAATTTTATCTTTAGCATTTTTTGGAGGATTAATTTATGGTCTTGGCACAGGAATGACATTTAGAGTTGGTTCATGTACAATGGGACTTGATCCAGTCTCTAAGTTTTTTTCTAAAGAAAAAGATATAAATATTGCCTATGTATTATTTGCAATTACAATTATTTCTACAACAATATTTACAATTATTAGATTTTTTACTAATCCTGAAATAAAAGGAACATTTTTACAAGAAACAATTTTATCTCCGGAATACATCGGAACATGAATTTTTGTAGTGACATATTCTTTGGTTACGGGTTCAATTTATGCATCTAATAAAAAAGTAGAAATTACAGTAAAAACAAAAAAATCTGAAGAAATATCTGATTTTTTTAATTCAAACTCATATCATAGAGGACATACATTAATTTTAGTAGAAGGCGGATATACAAAACAAAAATTTAAATCATTTGAAATGATAACAAATATTGAAGAAATGTATGATGTGGTAGAAAAAATTGCTGCTATAGATCCAAAAGCATTCATTACAATAAATGAACTTAAAAAAGTTTATGATGTTCGTGATTGAAGATCCATGACTGATGAAGAAATCGAAAAATCAAAACAAATAATTATTAAAGAAAAAGAAAAAAGAGAAAAATTAATTAAAAGAAAGAATGATAAAATATCTCAAAGAAAAAAGAAAAATTCTTAACTTTGAACAAATTAAGAATTTAGACTATATTTTTTATTATTAATCATATTTTTCTGGATGAATAATTTTCATTTTAGAAATGAATTCTTTTTTACTCATTTTTCCATATTTGGTAAATAATTTTCTAGTTTCATTAAGTTCATTAATTGCATATTTAATTTTTTCAAATCCATTAATTTTTACTTTTTTGTTTTGTAAATTTTTATAATTTTCAAAAAAATCTTTAATTTCTTTTAATATATGTTCATTCACATCTTCTAATTTATTAATGTGTGAATATCTAGGATCAACATCAATTACTCCTAATATTTTAGTATCAGTCTCTCCACCATCAATCATTTTAACGGCCCCTATAATTCTAATTGGAACTTCTGTTCCTGGAAGAAATTTATGGTCAGATAAAACTAATACATCAAGAGGATCTCCATCTCAGTCTAAAGTATTTTCAAAAAAACCATAATTCAATGGATATGTCATAGAACCGAATAAAATTCTGTCTACCTTAATTTTTCCATTTTCAATTTCATATTTTATATTTGAACCTTTTGATATTTCAATAATTGCATTTTCTTTCATATTTATTTTCCTTTAATTGTAATAATACAATTATAATAAATATGTTATGAATAAACAAATAAAACAAGTATCTTTAGGAGCAATGTTTATAGCGATGTCTGGAATACTTTCTATAATTCAAATACCCATTGCTATAAATATAGGATTATATTTAGATTTTTCTTTTGTAATATTATTTATTTCAAATAGATATATAGGTTTAGGAGGAACATTAATAGTTTCATTAACTTATCCATTTTTTTCGCAATTAGGAATCTCTCCAGGATTACCAGGAATGTTTTTTCTTATGATGCAAGCAATGTTTTTTACAATTTTTGATTATTTATTTTTAGTAAATTTAAATAATAATAAAATTTTATATAATATTATATCAACTATAATTGTTATTTTAATTGTTACAATTATTTCAATTATTATTAATGTTTTTATTTACCTTTTTATTATTATTGTTATTATTGTTATTGTTATTTTTATTGTTATTTTTATTGTTATTATTATTATTATTATTATT
>JABSQD010000004.1 GCA_013214765.1 Mycoplasmataceae bacterium
CAGTTTACAAATAAAAATATTAATAAATAAAAGTCAGAGGTATTATATCACATGGTAAATTCTGCATTTTAAAAAAACCACCTATTCATAAAAAATAAATTTTAGATTTTAACATTTTTCATCCCCTTCATTTTGTTTTTTTAATATATTATATTTAGAATTATTTTCATTTGAATATTTTAATAATAAAAAAAATGAAATCATTCAAGAAATGGCTATTAATAATAAAATAAATACATTAATTATTAAACTATTTCCTTGTGTATCAAATACATCCATAAATGGATATTGGGGAGATAATACATTAAAATAAATAAGAATCAACGATAAAGAAAGTCAAAATAAAGGAATGATAGTTGAAATAGAAGTTTTTATTATTAAATCTTTATTTGATTGATTATTAATATCAGAACCTTTAGTTAAAAAGAAATCTGTAACCATAAATATTGGAACTAAAACATGTTGAGCTAACGAAAGACCAAAATAAAACATAACAATCGCTAATCAATTAGAAGGATTTTCAGCAATAGATCAAGGAAATAATATAATAGTAAATACAACCCCTGTAATAAAAATACATAAAGTTGTTATATTTTTAATAAATCAATGTTCAGAAAAAGATTTGATCTTAAAATTTTCTAAATAAATATTTAAAAAAACAATACTAGACCATATAAAAACAAATATATTAGATAAAGTTGTAAAATACATTAATCAAGTAAATATTCCGATAGGAATTCCTTGAACTATAAAAGACATTGGCGTGGCAATTATCGAAAAAGAAAATAGTAATACTCTATTTATTAGCAAATTTCTGTTTTTCTTTTCTTTATTCATTATTTCTTTATTCAAAGTTATAAACCTTTTTCTTTTTTAAGAAAATTAAGCCATTAATTTTTTAAGTATTTCTGAATTTCTTTTAGCTTCTTGTTTTGATATTTTTGGAGGTTTTATGGTTTCGTTTGAAAAATTGTTTTTGTTTCTTTTTGATTCATCATCAAACTCTTCGTCTTCTTCAATTTCTTCTACTACTTCAAATTCATCTTCGAATTCATCATCTTCAATGATTTCTTCTTCCTCTTCATCAATGTCATCATCTTCAATGATTTCTTCTTCCTCTTCATCAATGTCATCATCTATGTCATCATCTTCAATGATTTCTTCTTCCTCTTCATCAATGTCATCATCTTTTATGTCATCATCTATGTCATCATCTATGTCATCATCTATTATGTCATCATCTATGTCATCATCTATGTCATCAATTTTAAACTCTTCAGTTAATTCCATAGACGGTATATTGTATTTTTTCTTAACTGGAGTTTTTGAAGTTGTTATAGAAAACAAATCTTTAAAATCTTCAAAATCTTCAAAATCTATAAGAATATCCTTTTTCACAATATTAGTATCAACTTCTGATTTTTGAATAACTGTATTGAAAAAAATAAATCCATTTTTAATAGTTTTATTTACCATTTTTATAGAATTAGATATATCAATAGACTCTACATTGGTTGATATTGTTACTTTTTTACCATGTAAATTAATTATTTCATTTTCAATATGAAGATGTTCTAAGAAACTATTTCCCTTTTTAGCAAATATTTGTTTAACATTATTTTTAGCTAAAATGGATACTATTTTTTGAGAAATTTATCAACATGGTTTTTTAATAGAATCAAATCTCTATACAAAAATTCAACATTTACTTTTTTTAAAAATTTATTTTTTTCTGTTTCTTTTTTTTCAAAAAGAAATTCATCATATTCTTTTCTTTTTCTGTCATCTCTTAAAGTGTTATAACAAGAATTTAAAAACTTAAGTTGTTTTATTATTTTATCTTCTTCTTTATTGCTATATGCAGTTTTTACTTCCTTAAAAAGAGATGAATATTTTAATATATATGCTCTTTTTATATCTGATCTACTACTATTATGATCTACATTACTTCCTAAGAAATCATAAACATTAAAATCATTATCGAATTTATTCATTATTTATAATACCTATTTTTTCTTTATAATTTTTTTCGATTTTGCCATAAGTTTTTTATATTCATTTTGTAAAGTTGGGTTTTTAGTGTCATCTAATGTTGCTTTATTTATAAAGTTATATTGAACATTTGTTAGTATGAAAGAAAATTTTATAATTCCTTTTGGAATATTTTTATTATAAGACATTCCAAATAAAACATTTATTTTAGGATTTAATTTATTTAACTTACCAAAAATTTCATTTATTTTTGCTAATGTAACTATTCCTTTTCTTCCTGAAAAATTTACTATTATATCATGAGCATTAGCAATATCTAAAGATTTAGGGAAAGATCTTAAAAAAGCTTCATACAAAGTTTCTTTAGGATACATTTCTTGAACATAAAAGAAACCAAATTGACTTTGTGCAACCGCATTTTTAAAATCATTATAATCTAAATTTATAAATGAATGTTGCATAATCATATTAGGAATTGTTAAAACAATATGTTTTAAAAATTCATTGGCCTTTCAAAACATATCTTCTTTACCAACAGAACCTGCTTCATTAGTATTTTCAAGTAAAAGTTCATTATTTACAATAATTACAGAATCAGCTATTTTATACATACTACGTAAAGAAAGAAGTGCATTTTCTTCTCTTTTTGGTCCCTCGAATTTCCACGGATATGTTCCAAAAACTAAAGTTATGATTTTTCTTTTTCTAGCTTCTTCTACAATTGCAACTATTCCACCAGAACCAGAACCTCCACCAAGACCTGCAGAAAGAAATAAAATACTTTTATCTTTAAAAACTGCATCTAATTCTCCATTACGAATTGAATTTTTCATAGCTCTATAACCCACAAGTGGTTTAGCTCCTGTTCCTAATCCTTTTAATGATTTTGAACCAATTAGTATTTTAGTTACATTAACTTCAACTTTGGAAATAAAATCTAATGCTTGTTGATCTGTATTTAAAACAAAATATTCCATATTCAAAAAAGAAAATTGATGTAATCTTTCATAAACATACATAAGAGAATTTCCTCCTCCGCCACCCATTCCTATCAAACCGGTTTTTATATGATCTCGTCTTGTATTTTTTGTATTTTCTTCACTCATTATAAAATAATTCCTTTCAATTCGTTATTTATAAATAACACAACATTATTATAATTAAACCATAAATACAACATTATAAACCATATAAATTAAAATAATTTTTTTCGTTCATTTCTTTTTCGTTCACTTTCATTAAGAAATTTTTTTCTTAATCTGATGTTTTTAGGAGTAACTTCACAATATTCATCATCAGCAAGTAATTGAATTGATTCTTCAAGAGAAAGAATTTTAGGTTTTTTAATAACAACTGTATTATCTTTATTCGAAGATCTAACATTTGTTTGTGCTTTGGCTTTAACAACATTTACTGTAATATCTCCTTGTTTATTATTAATTCCAACAATCATTCCTTCATAAACATCTTGTCCTGGTTCTATAAGCATAATCCCTCTATCTTCTAACCCAATTAATGAATAAGCTGAAGCACTACCTGAAGAGTTAGCTATAAGAACTCCTTGGTTTCTTCCCTTGAATTCATTATGTTGTGATTTACGATATTCAAGAAATGTATGATTATAAATACCAAGACCTTTTGTAAGAGTCATAAATTCTCCATTATAACCAATTAAAGTTCTTGAAAAACATTCAAATTTCATTCTAACTGATGAACCAATATTTCTCATATCCTTAAATTCAGCTTTTCTATTTCCTAAAGATTCAATAATTGATCCTGAATACTCTTCAGGACAATCAATTGTAATTTCTTCAACGGGCTCAAATACAACACCATTAATTTCCTTTTTTTTGACATGAGGTTTTCCTACTTGTAATTCGAATCCTTCTCTTCTTAAATTTTCCACTAAAATTGATAAATGTAATTCTCCTCTTCCTGAAACATTAAATATATTTGGAGAATCTGTTTTAGATACTCTAAGAGATACATCTATTTCAGCTTCTAGATTTAATCTTTCTTCAATTTTAGATGAAGTAATATTTTTACCTTCTTTTCCTACAAAAGGAGAATCATTAGTTACAAATTGCATATTTAAAGTTGGTTCATCTATTTTTAATGGTTCAATATCATTAATTTCTTTACCTTCTTCATAAATTATATCTGATACAGAAATATTAGTATTCCCTGCCAAAGCAATAATTTGTCCTGTTTCAGCAGAATCTATTTCAATACGATCCAATCCTGAAAACCCAAATAGTTTAGAAATTTTAAATTTGACTATATCACCATTAATATTCTTAGATTCTACATTTTGTCCAACAGATATTTTTCCTCCATAAATTCTACCAATACCTATTCTTCCTAAATAATCATTATAATCTAACATAGAGATTTGAATTGCTAAATAATTATCTTTTCTCTTATTTGGATCTGGAACAAATTCTAATATTTTTTCATATATAGCATCCATATTTTGAACTAATTTATTAGGTCCCAAACCTGATTGTCCATTAATTGCCGAAGCATAAACTACTGGATAATCTAAAATTTCATCAGAAGCACCTAACTCTACAAGTAATTCAAACACTTCATCAAGAACATCATTAATTCTTTTCTCAGGTTTATCAACTTTATTCACAACTATTATTGGTCTTAAGTTTTTTTCTAATGCTTTTTTAAGAACAAATTTAGTTTGGGGCATTACACCTTCATATGCATCAACTAAAACTAAAACTCCATCAACCATTGATAAAATTCTTTCTACTTCACCTGAAAAATCTGCATGTCCTGGAGTATCTAAAATATTAATTTTATAATCTCCTCATTGAACTGCAGTTGTTTTTGCTAATATTGTAATTCCTCTTTCTTTTTCAAGATCATTACTATCCATCATTCTTTCTTCTATTTTCTCATTCTCTCTAAATAATCCTGATGATTTAAGTAATTGATCAACCAAAGTTGTTTTCCCATGATCAACATGAGCTATAATTGCTATATTTTTTATCTTCATAAATTTTTAATACTCTTTCTATTTTAATAAATTAAAATGTTTCAAATTAATAAAATGTTTATTTTTATAATACTTTTAATATTATGGTTTCTTTTTCACTAATTTACCACAACGAGGACAATGTCTTCTATTGTTTTCATCCACATTAGCTCTTTTAAATATTTTATTACATACTCCACATCTTTGCCCCTTAATATTAGAATTATTTTTTATATCCTTGGAATTTAAAATAACAGAATCTTTAATGGAATCTGGTTTTTCTATTTTTTCACCTGAAAGTTCTTCAATTTTTAAATATGCTAATTTATAATCTTTTTTAACATCATTAGAAATAAGTTTAGAATACTCGCTATATGGTATATGAAATTCATAAGCTTTTCTATAAATACGTTTAGTAGCTCATACATCATCAGATGTTTTATTAATTTTTATATCTAATATTACAGACGAAATTATAAATGTTGCTACAAATGTTATAAATAGTATTAATTTAGATATAGATAATATTATGCCATTAGTATCACTTGCTCCAAATCACGAATTAAAAATACTTGAAACTATGTCAAAAATCATAAATCCAACAACACCAATCATAATTATTGATGCAAATGATGTAAATAAAGAAAATCCTTTAATTTTTTCTATTTCATTTTTTTTGGTAAATCTATTATTTAAACCTCCAATCATTATTATTGAATAAAAAGCAAAATTAAATACTGTAAATATATCCGATGTAAAATCAGTCATTAATGTTGAAGATATTGCTTCATTTGCTCCTACGCCTAATCCTTCTCCTCAGCGAACATATGAATACAAAGTAATTAAATCAAATCCTCTCATTAAAAGAATTGCTATTATTGAGAAAAAAAGCATTCTAATACCAGCGCCAGATGGATTACCTGATTTATTACGTCTTAACAATCTACCATTTTTATCAATCAAATTATTTGTATCTGAATAATCTGCTAATGATCACATACTTGTAACTGCATAACCAAAAGTAGCCGAAATTATAGAAATAAAAATAGCCATCATTAATAAATCTCCAACTCATTCCATACTTGGAAACATAGCACTTAGTATAGAAGAAATTCCAAATTGATATTCTACATTTCCATTTGCATCCATATCCCCTGGAGCTAGTGTCATTGACATTACTGAAAATAATATATATGTCAATGTAATAAATACTACAGATATAATTACAGCTCTCTTAAAAGTTGAAGGAGTTTTAGTTTCATTTGACATTGAGTTTGCATATAAAAAACCATCAAAAGCAAATAGAACACCTGGCAAAATCATTAACAAATGAGAAATATTTGTTCCTGTTCCGTTTTCTATTAATCCCGAATTTATACCATCATTTGGGTCAAAAATATTGTTTGCAGGTCATACAAATCCTAACAATGCTATTAACCCTGCTAAAATAACAATAAATAAAGGAAACAATTTTACTATTGAACCAAACATAGTGAATGCCTTGCCTGGTTTAACAAAAAATGAATTAATCAAAAATATAATTATAATACCTATAAATGAAATTACTGTAATTACTCATCATAATTCAAAATCACCAATCATTTGATTCATTCCACCAATTTCCATAAATTTTTGAATAGCAAATATTATTTCTGCTCCCAATACTAATGGTAAATAAATGAATGAAAAATATGCACCAATATATCGAGATGTTTTTTCATTAAATAAATGCTTAGAAAAATTTTTAAATGTTCCTTGTTCACCCTTGATTTTAGTTATTGAAGAAATTTCAATAAAAGAAAGCATCATTGATAAAACAATTAATCCACCTATTATTCAAGCAAAAGTTGTAAGTATTACAGAGCCAGTACCTTCCATTAAGGATTCATTTTTTATAAATATTCCAGAGCCAATAACAATACCAACAATGATCGCGACCATTGAAAGTGTTCCATATTGTTTTTTTTGTACTACATTTCCTATTTTAGTCATATATACTATAAATTATATAGGAATATTAAATAAAACATAGTGGAAAAAAGATAACATTTATCCAATAATTTTAAATTATAATTAAAATTTTTATATTAATAAAACAAAAATATTTATTATAATTAAATATTTAAAAATATAATTTTATTCAGATAATTTTACAGCATCTGCTAATTTTACTGAAACAATATCTGTTATTCCTTTTGTCTGCATAGTGACACCATACAATATATCGGCTTGTTCCATCGTTCCTGGTCTATGTGAAGTAATTACTATTTGAGTAGTTTCATTTAATTTTTTAGCAAATTTAGCAAATCTGTCCACATTAACTTCATCAAGAGAAGCCTCAACTTCATCCAACATTAAAATTGGTAATTTTCTTACTTCATTAATAGCAAAAATTAACGATAATGAGATAAGAGATTTTTCTCCCCCTGAATAAAGAGTAATTGATTTAACAGTTTTTCCTAACATTTTAGCTTCAATTTCTATTCCGGACTCAAGAATATTTTCTGGTTCTGTATAAACCATTTGTGCTTTTCCACCTCTGAATAAAGTTGAAAATACAATTTGAAAATTTTTATTAACATCTTCAAACGTTTCTCCAAATTGCTTGGTCATTTGTTTATCCATTATTTCAATTGTAGATAATAATTTTCCTTTTGATTCTTTAAGATCAATTACATTTTCTTTTAACTCTTCATATGATTTAAATAAATCTTCATAATTATTAATTGCATCAAAATCAATAAATCCAAGTCTTAATATTTCTATTCTTAATTTTTTTCTTAATAATTCTGCTTTTTGAATTGGTATTTTTAATTCTATAATTTTTTTATCCATTAAATTTTCATATGTCATCTTGTAATCTTTATTTAAAATTTCTATGTCTCTTAAAATAACATTAATAATTTTATTAAGAGCTATTGTTGAATCAGTATGAACTGTAATTGAATCTTCTCAAGTTTTTCTTAATTCATGTTCTTCATCTCGATTATTAATTACTTCTTTTTGGAATTTTTGTTTTTCTAATTGAATCGATTTAATTCTATTATGAATTTGTTCTAAAGATAAATTTGCAGAAATATATTCATTTGAATTTTTAAATGAATCCAAATCATAATTAAGACCTGTTGTTATTTTGAATTGATCTAATAATTTTTGTAAATTTGATTCTAAATAAGCTGATCTATCTTGCGATCTAATTAATTCAGTTTGAGAAAATGATAATTTATCTCTGGTTAATTGAATTTCTTCTTGCTTGCTTTGTAAATTATTTCTAACTACATTATGTTGTTTTCTTAATTCTTCTAAAATTCTTTTCAATTCAGAAATTTTACCACCTTTAATATTTGAACCACCTTTAACAACAAAACCAGAAAAAATTCGATCTCCTTCAATAGTAACAATCTCATATTTATAATTTAATAACTTCGCAGCCTTTAAACCTAATTCAATATCTTCAAATATTAAAATATGTCCACCAATTGATTTAGCTACATTTTTAAATTTAGATTCAAACTTTAAAATTGAAGAAATTGTTCCAATATATCCTTTTAAATTTTTAATAACATTAAAATATTCTTCAGGAATATTTCTAGGATGAACTTTAAGAAGAGGAATAAATGTTGCCATTCCTAATTTATTTTTTTTAAGAAATGACAATGCTTCTTTAATTGTTTCTTCATTTGAAACAATTAAATTACTTAATCTATTTCCTATTGAATTCAAAACGGCTGTTTCATATTTTTTTTCAAAAGTAATTAATTCTTCAACTGTTCCATAAATTTCATCAAAAATATTAATATTGTCAATAATTTCTTTTGTTCCTCTACTCAAAGAACTAGAAAATGTTTTTGAAAATTTTTGAATTTCATATTCGTTTTTATTGATGTTTTGATAAAATTGATCTTTTTTAGAAAGTAAATTAAATTCTTCTCCTCTTAAATCTTTAAGTTTATTATTAAATTCTAATTGTTTTTTTATTGAATTATTTTCAATTTCTTTAATATATTTTATTAAGATTATTGATTTTTTAATTGCTTCCTCTAAACTTTTTTCATTAGATTCTATAAATAATGATTGTTGATTTAATTCATTTTGTTTTGTCTGTAGTGAATACAATTCATTATCAAGTGAAATTATTTTTTCTTGTAATTCTCTGATTTTTTTCTCTACTTTAGAAAGAGTTCTTTCAGATAATTCTTTCTTTGTAGAAGAGGAATCAATATTATTATTTAATTCTTCTTTTAATTTTAAATTAGTAAATAAATCTTTTTTAATAATAGGAAGTTCAATTTCTGATAATTGTTCTTTTATTTTTAAATATTTTTCAGCAATTTCCTTCTTTTTTTTTAAAGGACCAACTTGTTTTTCTAGTTCATTAAGTTTTACAGAAAAAATTTCTAATGATTGTTCTGTTCTCTCGAATTTTCTAACTGCTTCATCTTTTTGTGATTGATATCTTGAAACTCCAGCAGCTTCATTTAATAATTCTCTTAAATCTTTTGGTTTAGATTCAGCAATTTTAGTTACTGATCCTTGAGAAATAATTGAAAGATCAGTATTTCCTAAACCTGTTCCTAAAAACAAATCTTTAATATCCTTTCTTCTTACTAAAGTTTTATTAATAAAATATTCACTTTGTTTATCTTGTCTAAAAGTTCTTCTTGTAATTGATACTTCATTAAAATCAATATCTAAAACCTTTTTTTCATTGTTGAAAATAAGCGTAACTTCTGCGAAGTCAGCTGATTTTTCACTATCTGAACCGGAAAAAATCATATCAGTTATAGATGTAGCTCTAAGATTTTTTTTAGATGTTTCTCCTAAAACCCACTTAAATGCATCATTGATATTTGATTTTCCTGAACCATTAGGGCCAACAACAACAGTTAAACCATCTGTAAATTCTATTGTAGTTGGACGTGAAAAGGATTTGAATCCTTTTATTTCCATTCTTCTCAAAAACATATTATGCCATCCTTTCTATTGCATCTTGTGCAGCTGATTTTTCAGCTTCTTTTTTAGAAAATCCTTGTCCTTGTCCAATTATGGAATCATTAAACATTGCTTTTGATGCGAAAATTTTTTCTTCATTAGATCTTCCATCTGTTTTATATGTAACTGATTGTCTTGTTTCTGATTGTAAGAGTTCCTGTAATTTAGTTTTAGGATCTTTAACACTATTAATATCAATTGATGATAATTTAGATGTTATGTGTTTATATATAAACTTTTCAACTTCTTCATTTCCTGCATCAAGATAAATTGCTCCTACCAATGATTCGAATGTATCTTCAAAAACTGAATCAGATAAATTATTTTTGTCTTCTCCTGCTCCTAATCATATCAATTCATGTAATTTTAATTCTTTTCCTATTACAGCAAGAAATTCTTTATTAACAACAAAATGTTTCATTAATGTCATATCACCTTGATCATACTGAGGAAAATTTAAATAAAGATATTCAGTAACTGATTTTCCTAAAATAGAATCTCCTAAAAACTCCATTCTTTCATAAGATTCATTATTTTGTTTTGTTTCATGAGTATAAGATGGGTGCAAAAAAGAAATTTCATAGTTTTCAATATTTTTATATTTTATTCCTTGTTTTTCAATAAATTTTTTAATATTATCCATTTAAATTACCTTCTTTATCTTTTTAATTAAATCTGATTTAATAAGTTTTTTAGCAACTTCTAAAGATTTTACTAATAATTCTGAGTCTGAACTTCCATGTGCTTTTATTAAAAGTTCGTTCAAACCTAATACAGCTGCTCCGCCAGATTGACCATTAATTGATTTTTTCATTTTATTTCTAAATGTTTTAGTTAAAGAAAAACCAATTTTATCAAAAAAAGATTCGTTCATTGAAGATTTAATCATTTGTTTAAATTGTTTAGCAGCTCCTTCATATGATTTAATAGCTATATTACCTGCGAATGCCTCTGTAATTACAACTTGTACATTTTTTGCCAAAAATAATTCATTGGATTCAATATTTCCTTGGAAATTAATTTTATTATTTTTACTCATCAAAATAAATGCTTCTTTTTGTAAAGATGTACCTTTTTTATTTTCAGATCCAATATTTAATTGTTTAACTATTGGTTTTTTTGATAAACCTAATTCTTTTGCAAAAATTGTTCCTATCATTGCATATTGATTTAATGTTTGGGCATCAGCTCCAATATTAGCACCTACATCAAGAAAAATTCTTTTTTCACCTGTTGATGTTTCTAAAATTGGAGCAAATGATGGTTTAATTCCTTTAATTGATTTAAACATCAAATAACCTGATGTTACTAAAGGTCCCGAAGCAGCAGCAGATACTGCTGCATCAGCTTTTTTTTCTAATACAGAGTTAATTGTTTTAATTAATGTCGAATCCTTTTTTCTTCTTATTTCTAAAACTCCATCTTGCTGAGTTATTACTTCTTTACACTTGATAATTTCTAGATTTTTAGGTTTATTTGATAAATTTAAATTCTCAGCAGAAAAACCAAGTATTTTCCAATCTTGATTAGAAATCGAAAAATCAACAGCAGCCTTATAAGCTTCTATTGAACCTTTATCTCCTGATGATAAATCAAAAGCAATTATTTTTTTCAATTTACTCTTCTCCAAATATTAATAAATGATAAACCTCTTGTCCACCAAAAATTATTTCAATTTCTAAATCTTCATTTTTAGATTTAATATATTTAACTAATAAATTTATTTGTTTTTCAGTTACATCATCATTTCTAATAATAGAAATTATTTCTGAACCATCTTCAATAATTTTATCAATTAAAATTTTTGCTGATTCTTCAATTGTTTTTGTGGATGATAAAATTTTTTTATCTTTTAATGAAATAAATTCACCTTTTCTAACATTAATTCCATTCATTTTAGCATCTCTAACTGCAATTGTAATTTCTCCTTCTGAAACTTTTTTAATAACTTCTTTAACTTCTTCTTCGTATTCATGAAAATCATACATCTCTTTATTAATGTTATATAATGCCACAATGCCTTGTGGTAATGTTTTTGTAGGAACTATAAAAATATTTTTATCTTCAATTACTTTTTTAGCTGTTTGAACTGCTAAAATTATATTTGAATTATTAGGTAATATAACAATATTTTTATGTTCAATATCTTTAATTAATTTAACAAAATCTTCAACTGAAGGATTCATTGATTGACCACCTAAGATTAAATGACTAGCACCTAATTTTATAAACAATTTATCTAATCCCTTTCCATTAGAAACAGAAATTATTGCTAATTCTTTATCGTTCGTTTTTTTAGAAGTTTTAAATTTATCACCTTCAACTAAATGTCCAGCATGTTCTGCTTGGGTTGCCATATTTTCTGATTTAATTTTAGAAAATTCTCCAAATTTTTGAGCAGCATTAAAAACTTCTCCTGGTTTCTTAACATGAACATGAACTTTTAAAATATCATCTTCTTTAATCATTACTAATGAATCTCCACTAAGATCTTCAATTAATTTTTTCTTAAATAATTTCTCATTAAATATTTCTGGTTTTTTTAATGTCATAATAAATTCTGTACAATAACCAATATTTTTTGTAGCATCAGCTTTTTGAAAAATGCCTTCATCAGATGAAGCTTTAATTTTTCCTAATTTTAATGGTTTTCCTTTTAAAGCTTTTAATGCTCCCTCGATCATAAGTGTTAATCCATAAGCGCCCGAATCAACTACGCCAGCTTCTTTTAAAACTGGTAATTGTTCTGGTGTATATTCAGTTGCTTTTTTAGCTATTTCTAAAACTTGTTCAAAAGCTGATTTAATTGTTTTGGCATTTCTTTCATATTTTTCATCTATTGCTTTAATAACAGATAAAATTGTTCCTTCAACCGGACTACCTACTGATTTATAAGCAAATTCTTTTGATGATCTAAGAATTATTCTTAAATCAGATGTAGATCAAGAAAGTTTTCCAACTTTTTTAACCCCTTCAGTAAAACCTTTAATTATTTGTGAAGTAATTACTCCTGAATTTCCCCTAGCTCCTAATAATGCTCCTCTTGAAAAATCATTTAAAACTTCTACATCAGTGATCGATGCATCAGAAATATTTTCTCATGCCGAAATTAATGTTGCTAACATGTTTGAACCAGTATCCCCATCAGGAACCGGAAATACATTTAAATCATTAATTTTTTCTTCTTCTTTTTGTACTGCAGATACTAGAGATTCTAGAACTGACATAACTAAGTGTCTATGTGTATTTGGCATAATGCCTCCTTTATAAAAGATTACTAATAAATTATACCACTCTAAATAAATGTAAAACCTTACTTTGTTAGTTAATTTAAAATAAATTAATAAAAATAAAAAACCATTTAAACAATGGTTTAAAATAATTATTTAAGACCATTTAAAAAATACTGTTGATATTCCAAGTAATACTGCTACTTCTCCTCAAGGAACAATATAATCTACTGGTCCAGCTGTATTAAACATTCCATCAATTGTTGTAACTAATCCTTGTAATCATACTGTCATAGGAGTTCCTCCAAATATACCAATGCCTGTTGTTGCATTATTAAGAATAATAGCCATTTCTTTCGCTACAATAGGAATATTAAGCAATTCAATAATTGTATATTTTCCAACAAGTGGTATATTAATATTTTCATGAATAATTATTTCCAAAATATGCGATGGATCTTTCATTATAGCAATAATAGTATTTTTAACTACGCCCCCTAAAAGATCAGCACCTCCCGGTATTGTATTTAAAAATTTATATCATGATTTAAAAGTATCTGTTCCTGTTTGTGTGATTGTTGATGGGAACTTTAAAACATTATATACAAATAATTCATATGCATTTGTATCATCCCATACTATTAAATCTACATTATCTAATTTAGATATTAGACCTCAATTTCATCCGAATCCTTTAAAAAACTTTCCAGAAATAAAATCTGTAATTTCTACAATTCTTCCTGGATTATTTTGTTTCATATTTTCAAAAGCATTTATAACATCTTTCATTGCTGTATTACTTAATACTGAATCAATTGTTCCATCTAAGGCTTCTAATAAAATACCTAAATAAATAGAATCACTATCAACTATTTTATCAATAAAATTAACAATATTTCCTACTGTACTTCCTAATCCATTACCAAATGATTGAGCCATAACATTATTTGTATAAAAGTTAGGAATTAAATAATATAAATTTTTAAATCAAGAATTATCAGATGAAATAAGGAATGAAGGCATAATTACTCCTCCAAATAAAATCATTGCTAATAAATATCCGAATGACATTAAATAAAAAGATAATGATGATTTTGAAAATGTAACAAAAACAAATGCTATTGAAATTGAAACAATAATTGTTATAGAACCTGAATAAAGCATCATTAATCAATTTATTTTAGTTCAATCAACATTAAATGGAATTTGCCTAATAATATCCATAGCTCCTAAAGAATCTGCTGGTAATAAATTAGAAAAATCTTCTGCTAAAAATGGTATTGCTTCAGTAAAAAATCATCCAAATAATAATACTCAAAGAACTGAAATCATTGAAATAAAAATTGAAAATAAAATTTTTGTTGCTAAAAATGTAAATTTATTCAATCTTGTTAATGAAATAGATTTCATAAATGAAGTTCTTTTAATTTCTTCAATCGAACCTCCAAAATAAAGTAAAACTGTACCAACAATACCAATGGTAATTGCTGAAGGAATAATTCAACCTGAAGGTAATAAATATCCTAATCCTATCATTAAAACTATAGGAATAATTAAAATTGATAATGAAGCTGGAGATTTAAATAATGTTTTAAATTCCTGTATTAATAATCCTTTCATTAAATACCACTTCCTTTATAAATATCTCTCATTTTATTTTTGGTTTGTTGCAATGTTCAACCTTTAGTTTCAACTATTTCTGATAATTGTCCATATTTCATAACTATAATTCTTTTTGTTAATGAATGTACTTCATGATAATTATGCGAAATAAGTATTAATGTTGAACCTGTCTTATTTAAATAATCACTAATAAACTTATCAATTTTAACAATAGAATCAACATCTAATCCTGTAGATATTTCATCAAGGATTAATAATTTTGGAGATTTCATAATTGCCAATAATACATTTAATCTTTGTCTTTCTCCACCAGATAATCTAAAGGCTTTAGCTTTTAAAAGTTTTTCAAGTTTAAATACTTTAACGGCATTAATAATATCTTTTTTAAGAAGAAAGTTTTTATTTGTTCTAGAAAAAAATAAAATAACATCTAATACTGTCATTTCCACTGGAAATGATGCATATTGAAATTGTACACCAGAATTATCTTTAACTCCTCTTTTGGTATTGGTAAATGAATAAGATAACTTAGGTTTTTTATTAATAACTTTTATTTTCTTTTGTTTTTTTCCATTAATAAAATGTTCATTAACAAAAAATGCTCCTTTTTCTTTTTGGAAAATTTCTTTTTCTTTTTTAATTAATTCTAAAATTTTAAGATGTTCTTTTTCAAGAGAAACTTTGTCAAGTTTAAGTTGATTATTCATTTTTTCTTCTTCAAGAATATATTTTGCTTTAAATTTAACTTCTTTTTTTTCAGATTTTAATCTAACTTTTATAATTTCCTCATCCATTTTTTTTCTTTTTTCATCAGAAATTTGTTTAAATTTTAATTTAAATTTTTCTTTAGTTATGTTGGACTTGGATTCTTTAATAAATTCTTCTTTGGCTTTTTTAATTTCAAAATTCTTTCTATCTGAAATATCTTTAATTTCAATTTCTGATAATTTTCTTTCAAGTCTATAATTATTTTTCATTTTTCTCAATTCAACATTAACAATTTCTTCTAGTTTAGAATAATTACGTTTAAAATCAGATTTAGCTAAATTTTTCATATTATAAAATTTTTTTATTGAATAATCAGGAATTCTAACTTGTGCAATAATTTCAACAATTGTTGATTTTCCTGAACCATTAGGTCCTGTAATTGCAACTCTTTCTCCATCTTTAATATCAAAAGTTAAATTTCTAATAGCACCAACTGTTTTGCCATAAGTTTTCGATACATCATTAACTTCAACAATATTTCCAAATTTTAATTCTTCATTCGAAATTGGATTAAATGTTTTCGAAATTGAATTAATCATTTTAAATATCGATTTTCCAATTGGTCCTTTTTGTTTAATTCTATAATGTCTTGCAAGTTTTTTTAATAAAAAATTAGAATCCTTTTCTTGTTGTTCTTGTTGTTTTTTAGTTAATTTAGGTTCTCTAGATGTAATATTTAAAAATTTAGAAGCAGTCAATTTTTTAGATTCAAAATCTTCGACAATTTTTCCAGATTCAAGAACAATTGTTCTTGTAGTTAAATCTCTAATTTCTTCATCGGAATGAGAAATTAATAATAACGAAGTTTCAGGGAACATTGTTAAATATTGTTCAATATATTCTTTAATAACCTCTGAAGACTCAACATCTAAACCTGTTGAAATTTCATCAAGTATTAATAATTTAGGTTTTTTAATTAAAGCTAATAATATATTAACTCTTTGTTGCTGTCCACCAGATAATCTATCAATTTTTTGGTCTATAAATTTATCAATAGAAAACATTGACAACATATCTGATAATTCTTTTTTAGACATTCTAATAGATTTTTCAACAGATATATTAAAAAAATGAATAACATCCTTAACAATAAAACCCTCTGGATAATTCAATGATTGAAATTGAATACCCATTAATTCAAGAGACTCTAATCTATTGATAGCATAACCATATCTAATTTCTCCTTCAGATATTTTTAATTGTTGTGAAATAACATTAATTAAAGTAGATTTTCCTGATCCATTCTTCCCAATCAAAGCAAGTTTTTCTCCCTTTCTAATATCAAAAGTTACACCATTAAGAATTTTTTTAAAACCAAATACTTTTTTAACATTCTTAAGTCTTAAAGAATAATCTTTATTTTGTTTATAAATTAACTTCGTTTTAGATAACCTAAGTTTTTCTTTATCTTTATTTGAAATACTTTTTCCTTGAGAAAGTTTTTCTTTAACTAAAGAAAGTTTTTCTTTTGTTTTTTTTGTTTTTTTTGTTACTTCTATTTTATTTTTTTTCATATTTTTAACAATAATTAAATTATATCATTAATTTACTCTTTTTTAAACCTATCTAAAATTCCACCCATCAAAATTCCAAACACTATATAAAGTCACGGCATGAAAACATAATAAAGAATTCCATTAAGATTTATTATTTCCCATATACGAATATCATGTCAGGATGAAAGATTCCCTACTCCATCAACTGTCGCAGATTCCAAACTATTAAATGCCAATTGATTTAATCCATAATGTGGTCATAACTGTGAAATAAATCACATTGCTCCTCCTTGTTGATATGTTGGTATGATTCCTTGTAGTTCTAATCCACTTAAATCTTTCAAATTTTCTTGTGTTAAAATAATTACTTCACCATTACTATCAATATACATAGTTGGAGAAAAAATTCCACCAAAAAATAATCCTCCTAACATATATATAAATACTATGATGAAGAAATTTTTTTGAGTACTTACTAATTGTTCAATAAAAAACGACATTGAGAAAACTAAAATTGATTGAGTAATTCAATAATAACCAATCATATCTCATCATATATTAAATCAATTTATTGATTTAATTCCCTCTAAATTGTTAGAATTATTAAAAAATCATTGATGACTCAAAAAACCAAAATTATCAAAAGATATTAAAGTTAAAATAATTACAACAAAAGTGATAAAAGTTACTGATAGCATAATTAACAAGGTGGCTAAATATAATGTCGAAGATTCATTGGCTGTCATATCTACATTTTTCATCATGGTTGATTTTCTGATTGTAAAAAATAAAGTTCCATAAGCGGCAAATGCTGAAAAAGACATTGAAATAAATAACATTCAAATGAATGAATAATATATAGGAAATAAAATTCCACACGAAAACACAATCATTATAGGGATAAGTAAATTTCCCAAATAAAATGATGAACTTTTAAAATGATTTTTTATCATTAATATATATGTGTTTGAAGTAGCTAAAAAAAATGTAAATAAATTTGAATTTTCTAAAACTGAATTATTCTTTTGTTTTATAATTATTTTTTTCTTAAACATAATTAGTTATATTATACTAAAATTTCCCTTATATAAAAACTTCATATAAATCTATTCTGTATGAATAAAATGTTTAATAAAAAATAATTTTTTGATAAAATAAAAGTATGTCAAGAAAAGATCCAATTATAGGTAAAGGTCCTCAATCTGGAAATAGCAGATCTAAGGCTATGAATGCCACAAAAAGAAAATGAAACGTAAATCTTCAAAATATAACCATTATGATTAATGGAAAACCTAAAAAAGTTAGATTGTCAACATCAACAATTAGAACTATGAAGAGAAAAGGAATATTATAAAAAAATAAAAAAACTTTACATTATGTAAAGTTTTTTTATTTTAATTTATTTTAACGTTTAATATTTCTTTTATCTTTCAATAAAAAAGATGGAATAATTAATGCTATAACATATACAAAAGGCATAATGACTAATAAATTTCATGTTCAATCTCCTGTTATTTTAAAATAATTAGAATTATAATCAATCGATCTTACATCAGCATTTAAATAACGTATAAATTCAGGATTTTCTAACATATCATTTATATTAGAATCAGGCCACCCTTGCGTTAAAGAATAAGCTTCAAATGTTTGTTCCATAAATTCATAAGTAACTCATAATTGTCCATTACTAAAATAATTTTCTAAAGGCATTTTATCTAATCCATAACCAAATAAACCTATTGTTTGTTCCGAGCCAACTCTTAATGCAGAATACATTTGTTGATTCAAAAAATATGATGGTGTTATAAATGACATTCAATTAAATCAAGATTTATATGGATTAATAATAATTCCTTCTGTAGCATAGTATCAATTTGATGGTGCTCCATTAAATTGAGAAAGATAATCAGGTTTAACTACTCCACCAAAAATAAGAACCATTAAAAAATATGTAAGAACAAACATTTGAAATGTTCTTCCAGATTTAAAACAAAATCTCATTAAGGAAAATATTACAAAATTTAAAAAAAAACTCATTATAAAAAAATAATAAAGATTTCCATAATTCATATATTTTCAAATTATATTTAAACTTTCTCTATTACTTTCTCCAAAAAATCAAAAAGCATCCATAAAAACTATATCTAAAGATTCAAAAAATATTAATACTGTTAGTTCTAAAGACATAGATAATAATACTAATATAAATATTGAAATAAATATTGAAAATACTTTTTGTCTATTTTCTATATTAGATAATTTAGCATTATTTTCAAATGATGAAGTTTTAAATGAATAATAAAAATTACCAAATAAGATACCGACCATCATTGTAATTGAAAGACCAAATGCTGAAGGCAATACTGAATGAACTGGTATTAATATACCTAATCCTAGGAGAAGAAGATTAGGAATACCAAATAATATAAATAAAGAAACAGGAGAAGAATAAATAGTTTTAAACTGTAATTTCACAAGATTAAAAATAACATTTGTTTTGTTTCGTTTAATATTTTTAGAATTAATTAACGGAATTTCAAATTCTTTCATTTAAGTATATTATAATATATATAATCATAAAATTAAAAATTAAAAATTAAAAATTTTTATAATATCTTTTATATTATTTTTTTTTAATGATGAATACATTAAAGGGACTGTATTAAGTTCTTTCTTGACATTTCTTAAAAATTCTATTTTTTTTGATTGATTTATTTTATCAAGTTTAGTTCCAATAACAGAAAAAGAAAGTTGGTGATACACTATATATTTCATCATTTCTCTATCATCTTTAGTAATTCCTCTTCTGCAATCTATTAATAAAATAATTTTTTTAATATTTTTTCTTTTTGATAAATATGTATCTATCATGTCAGCAAACATTTCTTTTTGTTTGAACGATACTTTAGCATATCCATATCCAGGTATATCAACAAGTCTAAAATTACCACCAACATCAAATAATGATATAGCTCTTGTTTTACCTGGTTTACCAGAAACATATGCAAGTTTTTTTATATTTGTTATTGAATTAATAAATGTAGATTTTCCAACATTAGATTTTCCAACAATAACATACTCAGGAATATCATCATGAGGCATTAAATTCATATCATGTGTTGTGAGAATATATTTTACATTTATTAACATATTTAATTAATCTAATATTATCTTACCAAATTTTTGAGACTGATAATCTTTAATTATTTTTCTATAAACTTCATTTGGCTGTTTTTTCAACTTAATTATTAGATTATTAACATATAATTCTGGATCGTTTCCTTCTATTTTTTTTAAGAACATTAATTTTTTCACTAAAGAAATAGCAACTATCTCCAATGGTAAAATATCTAATTTAATTGAACCAATTGCAGCAAGAGCCACACCTTGATTTTCATTAATAAATTTAGGTTGCAAAATTCCTGGTGTATCTAATATTCAAAATTTTTTATCAAAAGAAAATCAATCATTTTTTTTAGTAACTCCTGGTCTATCTTCAATCTTAGATTTCTTTCCCTTTGTAAGAATATTAAGTAATGTTGATTTTCCTACATTAGGAGCTCCAATAATTACTAATTTCGGAAGAAAAGATTTAAAATTTATCATTGATAAAAGTTTAATAATTTCTATTCTTGACTGTTTGACATTTGATAATGATATTGAC
>JABSQD010000040.1 GCA_013214765.1 Mycoplasmataceae bacterium
CCTTAGCATTAATAATCACTAAAAACTTAGTAATACAAAAATACTCAAAATTTCCTTCTTTTTCCACCATATAGGGCAAAAACAGGAAATCAACGAGCGTTAATATTATTCTAATGAAGAAATTAAAAATTATATAAAAAATAGTGTTAAAAATTTAGTTATTATAGATGCAAACTCAAATGATTCTAATTTGATTGTTGAAGAGATTGTTAAGAAATTGAATAAATAAAATAGATATAATTAACTTATGGATAAATTAATATTTTCAATTGATTTGGATGCTTTTTTTGCTTCTTGTGAAGAACTTAGACATCCGGAAATAAAAAATAAATCTATGATTGTAGGAAATAAAATTTCTAATAATAGAGGAATAGCTTCTACTACAAATTACACAGCAAGAAAATATGGAATAAAAAGTGGTATGCCATTTTTTCTTTATTAAGAAATTAGTTCCTGATATAATTATCATTCCTTCAGATTTTTCTTTTTATCAAAAAAAAGCAAATGAAGTATTTAAAATAATAATGTCCTTTTCTAATATAATTGAGTTTGCTTCTATTGATGAATGTTATGTTGATGTAACTAAATTAACAATCAAATATAAACCAATAAATATTGCTATAATGATTTCTAATCAAATAAAGAAAGAAACAGGACTTTCTGTTTCGGTTGGTATTAGTACAAATATATTATTATCTAAAATAGCTTCTAGTTTAAATAAACCAAATGGAATAACTACTTTATATAAGCATGAAATTAGTAATAAATTATGACCTTTACCAATTAATAAAATGTATATGATAGGTAAGTCAAGTTCAACTAAATTTATTAATAATGGAATTAATACAATTGGAGATTTAGCTAAACTTAATATTAATTCACAAAAATATTCTATTCTTAAAAAGATGATAGGAATAAATTTAGATAAACAAATTTTTTTGCAAATGGCAATGGAAGAGAGAATATTGATAGAGAAGATAAATTACTTAAATCTATAAGTAAAGAAAAAACCTATAGAAAATTTTTTTCTACAAATATACATGTTTTTTTAAAGAAAAATAAAAGTTTTCAAAAAATTTCATCTAATAAAAAACTAAAAGAAAAAACCAATAACAAAGATAAACTTTGATATGAAGTTTCGGCTCTTATGGAAAAATTATTTCAACCTGGAATGTCAGTTAAACAAATAGGAGTTTCTTTTTCTGGTTTAAAAGAAAAAGATAAAATATATAAGCAATTGAATATTTTGGAAGTAGGACATATTAAACATGACAAGATACAAACAATCGCTGAAGAGGTTAGTGATATATTTAAAATTGAAATTGTAAAAGGGTCAACTATGAAAAATAATAGAAAATATTTAAAAAAAGAACCATTAGATAATGATTCTGTGAAATTTAAGGTTTAAGAGAACTAAATGTTTTATAATTAAAAGGTAAAATAATAAAATTAAAATGGAATATAAAGAAACATTAAACATGCCTAATACTAATTTTGAAATGAAGGGAAATCTTAAAGATAAAGATCCCATCTTTATTAAAGAATGAAAAAAAATAGGAATATATGATAAATTAGCAAATAGAAAAGGAAAAGGAAAATTTATTTTGCATGATGGACCTCCATATGCTAATGGTGATATCCATATTGGACATGCTCTTAATAAAATACTTAAAGATATTATTATAAGAGATAATGCTTTACAAGGTAAAGCTATTGATTGAAGAGTTGGCTGAGATACGCATGGACTTCCAATAGAAAACAAAGTACAACAATCAGGTATTAAATTATCAGAAGTAGGAAAAGAAGTTTATTTAAAAGCTTGTAAGAATTATGCTATTTCACAAGTTTTTAAACAACAAGAGCAATTTGAAAAACTTTCATTACTTACTAATTTTGATAAGAAATATTTAACTTTAGATTCTGATTTTGAAACAAGACAAATTAAAGTATTTCATAAAATGTTTAATAAAGGACTTATTTACCAAGATCTTAAACCTGTTTATTGATCTTGATCTTCAGAAACAGCATTAGCCGAAGCTGAAATCGAATATAAAAATACTACTGATCATTCTATTTATTTAAAATATAAACATGAATCTTCAGATTTAAATTTTGTTATTTGAACAACGACACCTTGAACAACAACAGCTAATGTTGCTATTGCTTTTGGTGAAAAAATTAGTTATTCAATTGTAGAAGTTAATGGTGATAAGCTTGTTATTGCAACAGAATTGATTAATGTTGTTTCAAAAATTATTGATAAAGAATTAACTATTATTGATTCTTTTAATCCATTAGATTATATTGGACAATATGCAATTAATCCATTTAATAATAAAAAATCTAAATTGGTATTTGGACATCATGTTACTACTGAAGGAGGAACAGGATTAGTTCATATTGCAGGTGGACATGGTACAGATGATTATATAATTACAAAGAAAAATAATTTAGAATTATTTGTGGTTATGGATGATTATGGTCATATGATTAATTCTGATGAACTAAATGGAATGTTTTATCTTAAAGCTAATAAAGTAGTTATAGAAAAAACTCAAAAAAATAAAACACTAATATTTCATTCTATGCTTTCCCATCCTGTTCCTATTGATTGAAGAACTAAAGAACCAGTAATTTATAGAGCTACTAAACAATGATTTGTTTCAATTAATCCAATTAAAGATGAAATTATTAAACAAGTAAAAAATGTTAATTGATATCCATCTTGAGGAGAAGAAAGATTAATTGAAATGACTAAAAATAGATCTGATTGATGTATTTCAAGACAACGATTATGAGGAGTTCCAATTCCTATAATTTATGACTCAAATAAACAACCTATCAAGGATGAAAAATTACAATCAAATATTGAAGAGGCATTTTCTAAAGAAGGAATGTTATCTTGGGATAAAGTAAAAATTAAAGATTTATTACCTTCAAATATTAAATTTGAAGAAGGAATGACAAAAGAAACAGATATTCTCGATGTTTGATTTGATTCAGGTTCATCTCATGAATTATTGAATGGTGAACAATCAGATATTATTTTGGAAGGAACTGATCAATATAGAGGATGATTTAATTCATCATTAATTACATCACTTATTTCTCATGGTCGTTCTCCTTACAAGGCAGTAATTACTCATGGATTTGTAACTGATGATAAAGGAAATAAAATGTCTAAATCAATTGGTAATACAATTAATCCAATGGATATTACATCAGAATATGGATCAGATATTTTAAGAATGTGAGCTTCAGGAACAGATTATCAAGATAACATTAAAATTTCAAATCAGGCTATTAAACAAGTTTCTAATGATTATAGAAAAATTAGAAATACAATTAGATTTATTTTGGGAAATATTAGTGATTATAATGGTGATAAACCTGAATTAAGTTTAATGACTAAATCCATTTTAAATGATATTAGAAAATCTTTTGATATAGTGAGAGAAAAATATATTTCTTATAATTTTGTTCAATCAATGAAAGAAGTAATGAATCAATTGACTCATGGATCAATTCAATACTTATTAGACTATTATAAAGAAGTTGGATATATAGTTTCAACTGATGATATTAGAAGAAGAGAATTACAATATGCACTTAATGAATCATTAAAATACATAATGTATTCAGTAGGTTCTGTTATTCCAGTTACAATTGAAGAAGCATGAAAAGAATTAGGAAATAAAGGATTGTTTTTTGAAACGGAATTTCCAAAATTTGAATTATATGAGGTTAATGATTTCAAAGAATTCATTAGTATTAAAGAAGTTGTTTATAAAGAAGTTGAAAGATTAAGAGAAGAAAAAATAGTTAAAAAACCAAATGAAACTTATATTAAATTATCATTACCATTAGAATTAAATTCTTGAAAAGATAATTTAAAAAAATATTTAATGGTTGCTAAGATTGAAATAATTGATGGAACATTAAATGCGAAAGCTTTTAAATTTGAAGGTATAAAATGTGAAAGATGTTGGAATTTTTTTGAAAAAGAAAAAATTTCTGAAGATATATGTTTAGAAACATGTAAAGATATTATTAAACAATTAGAATAAAAGTAATTATTTATTCTTTATTACGATAACATGTTCGAAAACAATTTAATTATAGTATAA
>JABSQD010000041.1 GCA_013214765.1 Mycoplasmataceae bacterium
AATGCGACATATAATGGGCGGGTACCGGGTGATAGCGAAGAAAGGGTAGCATTCATTGGCAACACGATCAGGGCCCAGGCAATATGTTGATTGTTGAATATGAATTAAAGAAAAATAAATCTTTAGTTCCAGATTCTATTCAATCAAAAATTAATTTAACTTTAAAGAAAATTGAATCAAGACAAATTTTATCAAATGAATTAAATGAAAAAATAAATAATTTTGTAAAAATTATAGATTTAATAGATTCTTCTCTTGAACATAAAGACTCTGATGAATTTAGTAAAAATTCATCATTTATAATTACTCATTTAAATGTTTGATATGGTGCAAAGCAAGCTTTATTTGATATTAATATTGATTTACCTAAAAATGAAGTTATAGCTGTTATTGGTCCTTCGGGTTGTGGAAAATCAACATTTTTAAAAACATTAAATAGAATTAATGATACTATTCCAATTTTTAAAGCAAAAGGAAGAATTTTATTAGATGGGGAATATGATATTTATAAATTAAAATCAATTAATAATAGATATGACAAAATAGAATTATCAACTTTAAGAACTAAAGTTGGAATGATTTTCCAACAACCAAATCCATTTCCAATGACAATTTCTAAAAATGTTGTTTATGGTCCTAAAATTAAAGGAATTAAAAATAAAGCAATATTAAATGAAATATTAGAAAAATCATTAAAAGATGCTGGTCTTTGAGGAGAAGTTAAGGATAATTTAAAAGCATTAGGAACATCATTATCTGGTGGACAACAACAAAGATTATGCATAGCTAGAGCAATTGCGAATCAACCTGAAGTTCTTTTGATGGATGAACCAACCTCTGCCTTAGATCCTATTGCTTCTAAGAAGATTGAAGATTTAATTATTAAATTAAAAGAACATTATACAATCATTATGGTAACTCATTCAATGCAACAAGCTCAACGTATTTCTGATAAAACAGCTTTTTTTTATCAAGGAAGTTTAATAGAATATGGAAATACTAAACAAGTTTTTGAAAAACCTAAACAAAAAGAAACAAAAGAATATATTTCAGGTAAGTTTGGATAGTGTTTAAAATAGTTAATTTAAAGGTTTTAATTTAGTATAATTATTAATATATGAAGTCATTTAAAAAAATGTTTAACATAGTACTATATTTATTTTTTGTATTTATTAGTTTTTTATTATTTTATTATTCTATAATAGAAAAAAATATTAATATATTAATTTTTGGATTAATATTCTTTTTAAGTACACAATGAATTGCTAATACTGTATTTTCTATTAATAAGTTAAAAAAAGATTTTCAAATTATTTTAAATTCAAAATATGTTAGTATGACTAAAGATGAAATTATTAAAGAATTATCCGAATATAAAATTAGATATAAATTTTATAAAAATCCTTCATCCGAAGTTGAAGTAGCAGAATATCTTTCATCATGAAATAGATTAAAATTAGTAGAATTAGCTAATCTTAAAATTTCTAAAAATAATTCTGTTAAAAAACATAAAAAAATAAATAAAAAAATTAAACAAAAACAAGAAGCTGAACAAAAACATAAACAAGAAGTTGAACAAAAATACAAACAAGAAGTTGAACAAAAATACAAACAAGAAGTCGAACAAAAACACAAACAAGAAGTTGAGAAACAATTTAAACAAGAAGTTGAGAAACAATTTAAACAAGAAGTCAAGAAACAACAAAATTTTTTATATAAAATAAAAAATAGACACATTAATCATGAACCAACTCCAACTCCAACTCCAACTCCGCCATCAGATAATATTATTTCAAATATCAATCCAGATATCGACACAGATATTATTCAAGATATTAAACAAGATATAAAATTTCAATCACAAATGAATAATTACCCAGGAATAGATCAAAGTTCAAACTCTGGATATAATAATGATTTATCAAATACGAAAAAAAACAAAGATGATGATAAGTGGTTTTAAAAAATTTTTACATTTTTATTGAGATTTATTTTTTTAAAATTAACTAATTAATATAGTAGTTGATAACATAATTTTAGTTAAAATGTATAATACTTATTAGGAGGAGATTTATATTATGTCAAAGGTAAGTAAAAATTTATTGAATGATTCTATTAAATATTCAAATTTGAATGGAATTTCAGGAAACGAAGAAGTAATAGCTTTAGAAATTAAAAAAGATTTAAAAAATATTAAAGGAATTAAATTCGAAAGAGATAATTTAGGTTCTTTGGCTATAATAAAAAAATCTAATATTAAAAATGCTCCAACAATATCAATTTCTGTTCATATGGATGAAGTTGGTTTTATGGTTACATCAATTGATTCAAAGGGATTTATTAAATTTTCACCAATCGGAGGTTGATGAGGTCATATTGTTTTGGCGCAAAAATTTATAATTACAACTTCAATTGGAAAAGAATATATTGGTGTTGTTGGTTCAACACCTCCTCATTTAATGGATAGAGTAAAAATGTCAAAAGTTTTGCCTATAGATTCAATGTTCTTAGATATAGGAATGAATTCTAAAAAAGAGATTGAAAAATTAGGAATTCAAGTTGGAGATATGATTACTCCATATCAAGAAACAGCATTTCAAACACCTAATAAAAATAGAGTTATTGGTAAAGCTCATGACAATAGAATTTCTATTGTTGCTGGTTTGGAAATAATGAGAATTCTTGAAAATGAAGAATTAGATATTAATGTGATACTTATTGGGACAACTCAAGAAGAAGTTGGTTTAAGAGGCGCTAGAACATCATCATATAAATGAACATCAGATGTTGCGTTTGCAATTGATGTTACTTTTTGTTATAACACACCAGGAATGAAAGAATCAGATACTAAGCTTGGTTCAGGAGCTGCATTAAGTATGTTTGATTCATATACTATTTCCAATAAACATTTAATTAAATCGGTTGAAAATATTGCTAAAAATAACAAAATCAAATATACATTTGATAGTATGACTGGAGGAGGAACTGATGCTGGAGCTATTCAATTAACTAAAGATGGAATTAAGGTTATGACAATTTCAATTCCTTCTAGATATATGCATTCTCATGTATCGATGATTGATTTACAAGATGTTCAATCAGTTGTTGATTTAATGGTTTTATATTTAAAAGAATTTAATAAAAAAACATTAGAAGGGTTCAAATATAAATAATGGCTTTTAAATTAAATAAAGATGAAAGATATATTATTGCTACAGATTTAGATGGAACATTTTTAACTGATTTTGTTCATTCTTTACATATAGATGCATTTGAAGCAGTTGAAAAAGTAAAAGAAAATGGTCATCATTTTGTAATAGCTACAGGAAGATCATGATGATGAACAAAAATGATGTATGAACAATTAGGATCTATAGATGCATCAATTCATTTTTCGGGCGCAATTGTTCATCATCCTGGAACAAATGATTTTAATGAATTTAGAAGTTCAATTTCACAAATTGTAATTAAAGAACTTTTTAGTAAATTAGATATTTGATCTTTTGCAGAAAGAGTTCAAGCTGTAGGTAGAAAATATCATGCAACTTGAGATAAAGGTGATGATTTAAATAAATTATTTTTTAATTGTTATGAATATATTATTGATTTTCCTAAAAATGCCGTTAATATTGATAATTTAGTTAAAGACATTGGAAATATTATTGGAGAGGGGTATATTGTTATCGTTTGAACTTTATTTGGTGACGAGTCTAGAAGATCAATTATAATTTCTCCTCAAGGAACTAATAAATCAATAGCTTTAATGAAAGTTTCTGAATATTATGGAGTCCCAAGAGAAAATGTTATAAATTTTGGATATAATATTAATGATTTAGATGCGTTAAAGTGAGCAGGTTATTCATTTGCTCCATCAAATGCAACAGAACAAGCTAAAGATTCAGCTGACGAAATATTAAAATTAAATAATTCTCAAGGAGCTGTTC